>QHSC01000130.1:40301-58565 GCA_003220345.1 Candidatus Rokuibacteriota bacterium
GTGCACGACCTCTCGGGAGGTCGCGCTACTTACTAGCGAGCCGGCGAGGCTATCTACGAGTGGGCGGGGCGGGCGGGGTGGGCGGTCGCGTGACCTTCTTGGTCAGGACCGTGGCGACGAAATCGTCGGCGACCTTGTCCACGGCCTTCTCCACGACGGCCTGCTGTCCCTGGTAGACGGTCTTGAAGAACCACTTGCCCGCGTCGGATTCGAGGAACTCGACGTAGGCGCGCAGCTCGACGTCACTCGCCTCGCGATACGTGTAGAGCATCTCGCGCAGGACATCGTCGCTGACCATGTCCCGGATCTGGGCGCGAAAGACGTCGAGGGCGACCTGGGTCTGCGCCACCTCCTGACGCTCCTGGCCGGAGAGGATCTGCTCGATCCCTCGGTTCCAGCCATTGACGGCGCCCTTCTCGGCGGCAAGGGTTCCCTCGGAGGCGCGAGAGGCCTCGTCCAGGCTGAAGATGAGCACGAGGCGATAGTCGGACGGCTGCTTGTTCTCGAGGCTGGCCAGGTACACCTTGCGCGCCTGGGCGATTCCCGGCTCCGTGGCCGCCTGCTCCAGCCGCACGACCTTCCGACCGGTGGCCGAGCGGTACCACGCCAGGACGCGGGTGAGGGAGTCACCGTCGTAGTCGTCGAGGAGCGCCTGCCGGATGGGCCTGGCGAAGGCCTCGGGCGAGAAGGCGGCGTCGAGGGTCTGGGCGAGCCAGCGCCGGGCGTCGTAGTCGACGCGCGCGTCCTCGTCGAGGATCTGCTTCATCCGAATGCGGACGAGAGCGAGGTGGCTGCGGATGCCGGAGACGCGCATGGCCTCGTCGACGCGCGTGCCCCTCTCGTCCAGCGGGGCAGGCGAGGCTTTGTTACGTCCGCGTCCCTTGTCCGGCGTCTGGGCGCTGGCGGTGGCTCCTGCGTCGGCGAATCCCAGCACGAGCAAGGCCGCGATCAAGAAGAGAGCGGAGCGGCGTACTCTTCTCATCCGGCCGAGCCTAGCATCACGGAGGTCCACGGGGCAATCATCTGCGGCTACCTAGGGCAGGAGATCCGGCCTCAGCGCGGCGGCCAGGAGGGCGACCTTGGACACCGACTCGGTGATGCGATCGTCCAGGGCCATGGCCACCGCGTCCCGGAAGGGGACCACGCGGCGCTCGAAGAACTCGTCGTCATCAGCGGCGAGGGGATCGGGGGTGAGGTCCAGGCCCACGAAGCAATGCGCCGTCTCGTCCAGGTAGGCATTGGACGGGTAGAAGCGGGTGAGGAAGAGCAGACGGCCGGCGCGATGACCGCCCTCTTCGCGCAGCTCGCGCTGTGCGGCCGCCTCGGGCGACTCGCCGGGCTGTCCGCCACCCCCCGGCAGCTCCCACGAGGTCTCGCGGGCGAGATGACGAAACTGTCGGATGAGAAGGACGTGCTCGCGGTCGACGAAAGGGACGACGCCGACGGTCAGGCCCACCTGCAGCACCGGATAGCGCCGCTCGGCTCCGGTGGGCAGCCTCCAGGCGTCCTCCCGGAGCGTGAGCTTGCCGAGGGACTGCAGGGTCGAGGAGCCGAGGAAGTGCCATGCGCGGTCCATCGATGTCTCCGGGGTTGCCTCCGGCCCGACATTATACCTGTGCTATCCTCCGGAGCATGGCGTCCGACTCGCACGTGGAGCGCTTGATGGGCAAGCTGGTGCGCGCGATAGAGGTATCCCTGGAAGCGACCCAGGCCGCGCGCGATGCCGTGGCCGAGATCCTCAAGCGCGGGGCGGAGACGGGCATCCTGTTCTCGCGTCCGCGCGGCGGCGCCCCCGTCTCGGAGCTCGAGCTGACCGAGCGCGACCGCGACTTCCTCCGCTCACTCGGCATCCGACCCGATCGAGGCTAGCCGTGCGCGGGGTGCTGCTGCTCCTGGTGGTGATCATGGCCTTCGTCTTCATCGCCCCCCTGCTGCGTGGATGGCGGCTCCGGCTGAGCGGCGCCGACACCGAGCGACCAGACCCCCTCGTGAAGGATCCTTTCTGCGGCACCTACGTGCTGCGCTCGCGGGCCATTCGCCGGGAGAGCGGCGGCGAAGCGCTCGTCTGCGATCTCGACGGCACCCTGCTGCTCCAACCCCCCGACCTCGATCCGGATCTCGTGGCGGGCTGCCGCCGGGCCGTCTCGCGCGGGCTCATCTTTTGCGTGGCCACGGGCCGTATGCCTCCCGGGGCCGAGCGCTACCTCGCGGAGCTCGACGCGTCCGGCCCCGGGATCTTCTACAACGGCGCACTCGTGCGCGATTCCGAGGACGGGCGCGACCTCATGCGCCTGACCCTGCCGCGCGGGCTCATCTGGCGGGCCCACGAGATCTTCGCTCACGCGCCCGTGAACCCGCTCTTCTATCGAGACGACCAGCTGTACTGTCTCGACGAGAGCTGGGCGGCCCGCCTCTACTCGGAAGAACAGGCGGTGCCCCTGGAAGTCATCGACCAGCCTGGCAACTTCCTGAGCATGGGCGGGTTCGTCAAGACCCTGTTCATCGGCCATCCCGAGACGCTTCCCATCGTCCGCGACGACCTGACGCGGACCGTGGGCGAGGAGGCGAGGTTCGTCATGACCCGGCGAGACTACCTCGAGATGATTCCGCCCACCGCCTCCAAGGGCGCGGCGCTCCGTGTGGTGGCCGACCATCTCGGCGTGCCGCTCGCGGACATCGTCGCCGTGGGCGACCAGGAGAACGATGTCGAGATGATCCGCGCGGCGGGCCTGGGCGTGGCCATGCCGGGAGCGCCCGAGGCGGTGCGGAACCAGGCGGGCCGGGTGGCGCCCACGCCGGACAAGGGCGGCCTCCTCGCTCTCTTCCGGGAGATCCTGCCCGAATACTTCGACTGAACGGAAGTGTCGAGGGCTCGGGCGCCTCGGCTCTCGTCAAATTCTTAGCGGAGTTAGCCTCCGGGCAAAACCTGGGAAAGGCTGACGGTCTCCTGGGTTTCGTCCGGTTATACTGACCAAGACTCACGATGAGTGACGAGACCCCCACTCCCATCGCCGGCTCTGCGGCGGAGCCGCCCGCGGCGAGCGAAGTCCTCGAGGCCCGACTGCGCGAGACCACGGGACTCCTGGCCGTCGCCCGCGTGGTCAGTTCGACCACGGATCTGCCCGAGGCCCTCCGGCTCATCTGCCGCGAGCTCGGGCGGCTCACGGGCGCCGAGACGGTGTCCGCCTATCTCCACGATGGGCGAACGAGCCTCCTCCGGCCCATCGCCGCTCACGGAGTGCCCAAGCACGCCGTGGAGGCGCTGAGCACGACGGCGCTCTCTCTCGACGAGCCCGCCGTGGCCGAGGGGCTCTTCAGCCACGTGCAGGTCGTGTGGTCGGAGGACGTGGCCGCCGACCCACGCTTCGCCGCGCAGCCCTTCAAGCGTTTCCCGCACCAGGCCGGCCTCGTGATCCCCATCGTCCTCGACGGCAAGATCTCGGGCGCCTTCCATCTCATCTGGTGGGAGCGGCGGCGGCGCTTCGACGCCGCGGAGCTCGCCCCGCTTCAGATAATCGGCGAGCAGGCCGGCATCCTGCTCAATCACGCGCGGCTGCGGGACGCCCTCGAGGGGCGCGCCGTGCGGCTGCGGGCGCTCTCCCGCGTCAACCAGGTCGTCTCCTCCTCGCTCGACGAGAGCGAGGTCCTGGGCACCATCGCCCGCGCCGCCGCCGAGATGATGGGCGCCCCCTTCGTCTCCTTCTGGGTCGCCGACGAGGTCACCCACACGGTCACGCGGCGCGCGGTATCGGACGAGGCCATGGCCGAGGGCTTGCCCGCGGCGCCCGTGGCGTACGGGGAAGGCGCCCTGGGCTGGATCGCCGAGCGT
The DNA here is from genome assembly GCA_003220345.1 of Candidatus Rokuibacteriota bacterium. Classification (GTDB taxonomy): domain Bacteria; phylum Methylomirabilota; class Methylomirabilia; order Rokubacteriales; family CSP1-6; genus AR37. The sequence continues at coordinate 44,131 of QHSC01000130.1, forward strand.
CGCCAGAGCCTCGACGTGCCGGATGTGACGCGCGACGAGCGCTTCGTCCTCCGTGACTGGTGGGTGGCGCGCAGGCTCAGGAGCTTCCTCGGCGTGCCCGTCATGCTCGAGGGCTCGCTCCTCGCCGTGCTCGCCATCTCCGGTCGGGCCCCGCTCCATCCGGGACCCGACGAGCGCGAGCTGCTCGAGAGCTTCGTGGCGCAGGCCGCCGTGGCCGTTCGCAACATGCGCCTGTACGCCGAGGCCGCGCTGTATGCGAACCGGCTCGAGACCTTGACGAGCCTGAGCCGCACGCTCACCGCCTCCCTCGATCCCGAGACCATCCTGCCCGCGGTGGTGGACGCGGCGCTCACGCTCTTTCCGGGCGGGGCCTGCCAGCTCTGGACGCTCGAGGGCGACCGTCTGCGCCTGCGCGCGGAATCCGGCGAGGAGCGCGGGGGTCAGCGGCGTCGGCCGCCGGAGCTCGCCCTCGGCGAGGGAGTGGTCGGCGAGGTTGCCGCCACCGGGCGCTCGATCCTGGTGGACGACCTGCCCGCGCGCCTGACGACCACGCCCGACCCCTCGCTCGCCCCCGCCTTCGTGAAGGCGGGGATGGTCTCGGCCGCCACCCTGCCGCTCCTCGTCGGGGGCCAGGCGATCGGCGTCGTTTGCCTCATGAGCGCGACGCGCCGCTCGTTCACTCCCGGCGAGATCAAGGTCATGGAGGCCTTCGCCGAGCACGCCGCGGTGGCCCTGACCAAGGCGCGCCTCTTCCAGGACATCCAGGATCGCCGCAAGGTGAGCGAGGACCTGTACACGCTCACCGTGGGCATGATGCGCTCCATGGACGTCCAGCAGCGCATCGACACCTTCGTCCGCGGAGCCCGCGAGGCGCTCAACTTCGACCGGATCAGCGTGTTGCTGGCCGACGCCGACGAGCACACCTTCGTCGTCGCCGCGAGCAGCGACGCGGAGGCTGCGGGGCGGCGGGTGCTGCCCATCGCAGGGAGCGGCGCCCTCGAGCAGGCCTGGACCTCTGGCCAGACGATCATGGTCCTGACCGATGCCGATCTCGCGACCCTGCCTCCGCTGGGGCCGGACCTGCGCGAGCACCCGCTCCTGAGGCTGCGCCGCTTCGCCGTGGTGCCGCTGCGCTTCCAGGAGCGCTCGATCGGCGTCGTGCTCGTGGACAACAAGACCAGCCGCCGCCCGATCATGCGGCGAGGCGTCGCCCAGCTCGAGCTTTTCTGCCAGCAGCTCCAGAACCTCGTCTCGAATGCCCGTCTGTGGGCGGAGACCCAGCGCCGCGAGCGGGACGCCACCCTGCTCCTCGACGTCACCCGGCGCCTCTCCTCCACGCTCGATCTCGAGCAGGTCCTGGACATCATCACGGAGAGCACGCTCGGGGTCCTCGAGTGCGACGCCTCCGGCTTCTACCGCTGGGACGCGGCGCGCGACGGTCTCGTCTTCGTGCGCGGGCGTCACGTGCCCGACTCCATGACGCGCGCGGTCATTCTCCGATCCGGGGAAGGGGTGAGCGGCCGCGCCTTTGCGGAGCGCAAGCCGTGCTGGACGGCAGATGCGCATGCCGACCCAGCCCTCGGCTATTCCCAGGCCACACGCGAGGCCATGTCCGTCGAGGGCGCCCCGCGCGCGTTCATCGCGGCCCCCGTGGTCATCCGCGACGAGGTCTTCGGCGTGCTCATGGGTGGGTCGCGGGAGCCGCGCCCCTTCTCGGACCAGGACGTCCACGTGCTCTCGACCATGGCGGCCCAGGCCGCGGTGGCCATCGAGAACGCGCGGCTCTACACGGTGACCCAGTACAACCTCGCCGCGGCCGCGCTTCTGAACGATGCGGCACGCACGCTGCATCGCACGCTCGACGCCCGCCGCCTCCTGCCCGACGCCCTCGCCAGCCTCGGGCAGACCTTCAGCGCCGTGGGCGCCGCCGTCATGCTCTTCGGCGACACCGGCACCGTGCAGGCCAAGGTCATCCGCTGGGGCACCTTGCCCGAGGACGCCGTGCGCGCGCTCGCCGAGCCGCTGCGCCGGCGGGAGGCGCCGCTCCTCGTGCCCGACGTGACGGCTCGCACGGAGCTTCTCCCCGAAGGTCTCCTCGAGCCCGGGCCTCGGGGCCTCGCCGCCTTCCCCGTGCGCGGGCGGAGCCGCGTGCTCGGCGGTCTCGTCCTCGTCTTCGCGGGCCCGCGCTCGCTCTACGAGGCGGAGACGCGGCTGCTCGCGGCCTATGCCGACCAGCTCGCCATGGCCCTCGACAACGCCGCGCTCTTCGAGGAGGCGGAGAACAAGAAGACGCAGCTCGAGCAGGTCTTCGCCTCGACCACCGACGGTTTTCTCGTGGCCGACCTCTCGGGCCGCATCGTGGCCTTCAACCGCCAGGGCGGCGACCTCCTCGGCATCTCCCCCGACGACGTCATCGGGCGGCCCTTTCATCGTCTCGTGGAGACGCTGGGCCCCGCCGTCGGCTGGGAGACGCCGGGTGGGCAGGCGCTGGAGAACGTGATCGCGGGGGGGCGGCCCGAGGCTGCCCTCGGCGATCTCGAGGTGCGGGCGCCGGAGCCGCGCACCCTCGGCTGGCGCGCGGCGCCCATGCGCGATCTGCTCGGGGCGGCCGTGGGCGTCACCATCACCTTTCACGACGTCACCCGGCAGCGCGAGATCGACCGGATGAAGACGGAGTTCGTCTCCACGGTGTCGCACGAGCTCCGCACTCCGCTCACCTCCATCAAGGGCTCGCTGCACCTGCTCCTGTCCGACCCCTCGCTCACCCTCGACAACACCCAGCGCCAGCTCATCGACATCTCCGTCAAGAACACCGACCGTCTCATCCGCCTCATCACCAACATCCTCGACATCTCCAAGATCGAGGCGGGCCACATCCAGCTCGACCTGGGACCGCACCGCGTGGACGAGTTCGTGTCGGTAGCCGTCGACGGCATCGCGGCCTTCGCGGAGTCGCGAGGCATCACCATCACCGTGGACACGGACGCGGGCCTGCCTTCCCTCAAGGTCGACGTCGATCGCATGGTCCAGGTCGTGACCAATCTGCTCTCCAACGCCATCAAGTTCTCGCCCCCGGGCGGCGGCGTCAGGGTGACCGTCAAGGCCACGGGCCGGCAGGCCGAGCTGCGCGTGCGCGACCAGGGCCGCGGCATTGCCGCCGAGGACATGGGCAAGCTCTTCAAGAAGTTCCAGCAGCTCGACGGCAGCAACGTCCGCTCGGTGGGCGGCACGGGGCTGGGTCTGGCCATCTGTCGCGGCATCGTCGAGGAGCACGGCGGCTCCATCGGCGTGGAGAGCCAGCTCGGGCAGGGGGCGACCTTCATCGTCAAGCTGCCCCTCCCGGCGGTGGAGGCCGTGGCGCCCGCGGATCGGGAATCCGGCGTTCCGGGCGGTCCGCTCCTCCTCGTCGTGGACGACGAGCCCGACATCCGGATGCTCCTGCGGGATCAGCTCGAGCTGGAGGGGTTCCGCGTGCTCGAAGCCGGCCGCGCCCTCGAGGCGGTCGAGCTCGCGCGCGAGCGGCTGCCCGACCTCATCACCATGGATCTCATGCTGCCCGATCTCGACGGCTTCGAGGCCATCCGCCTCCTGCGCGAGAACGAGCGCACGCGCGAGACGCCCGTGATCATCCTCTCCGCCATCGAGCTGGGCGACGACGACACCCGGGCCCTGGGGCCGACCGTGCACCTCGCCAAGCCGTTCTCCTCCGCGGATCTCCTGGCGGCGATCCGCGCCAACCTGCGTCTGGATCGGAGCGTCGGCCGATGACCTCCTCGCGCATCCTGGTGGTGGACGACGAAGCGGACATCAGCACCATCCTTTCGGTGACGCTGCGCCGCGCGGGCTTCGAGGTGGAGACGGCGGGCGACGGGGTGGAGGCCATCGACCAGATCCGGCGGCAGCCGCCCGACCTCGTCATCCTGGACGTGATGATGCCGCGCGCGGACGGGCTCGAGACCTTGAAGCGCATTCGCGAGCACGCGCCGACCGCGCAGCTCCCCGTCATCATGCTCACGGCCAAGGCCCAGCTCGCCGACAAGATCCAGGGCTTCGATCGCGGCGCCGACGACTACGTGGCCAAGCCCTTCGAGCCCTCGGAGATGCTGGCCCGCGTGCAGTCGCTCCTCAAGCGCACGGCGCTCGCGCGGCTGACCGGACCGCTCATGGGTGTGCTGGGCGATTGGTTCAATCGAGAAGGCGTGGCCCAGCTCACCCGGGACCTCGAGGCCGCGCGCGACATCCAGCAGCGCCTGCAGCCGACGGTGCCCTCCGCGCTCGCCGGGCTCGAGGTGGGCGCCATGCTCCGTCCCTCGACCATGGTCGGGGGCGACTTCTTCGACATCTTCCCGATGGGCGAGCGCATCGGGGTGGCCGTGGGCGATGTCTCCGGCAAGGGCATCCCCGCCGCCCTCCTCATGGTCATGGTCCGCACGCTGCTGCGCGAGATCGCGCGTGGGCTCAGCGAGCCCGCGGAGGTGCTGACCAAGCTCAACACCTCCCTGTGCCGCGACATGCCGCCGTCCATGTTCGTCACCCTCGTCCTCGGCGTGCTCTCTCCGGGGCACGTGGGACGGATCGCCCTCGCCTCGGGCGGGCACCCTGAGCCAATCCTGATGCGCGCCGCCGGGGCTCCAGGCCCCGTGCGCGTCGGCGGCATGATCCTGGGCGTGTTCGAGGAGACGGACTTCGAGCAGGTCGAGATCGACCTCGAGCCGGGGGACAGCCTCGTCCTCCTGACCGACGGCCTCATCGAGGCGCCGGAGAGCGGGGGCAAGCGTCCCGGGCTCCCGCGCGTGCTCGACGCCCTCGTTCGCGCGCGGGAGCTCACGGCGCAGCGACAGGCCGAGGCCCTGACCGCGGACGTGCTGGAGCGCGGGACGGCCCAGGTGCACGACGACATGACGACGTTCATCCTCAAGCGTCCCTAGGAGACGGCCGTGCCCAGAGTGCGCGAGATCGAAGACGACGGCGGCGATCCCATCCTGAAGGAAGCGTTCGCCAAGCAGCGCGAGGTCTTTGGGAACCTCTTGAACCCGACCAAGGTCCTCGCGCACTGCCCGCCCATCCTCAAGGCCGCCGCCCAGCTCTCGGGCTCCATCGAGAAGTCGGGCCGGCTCCCCGCGGCGCTGCTGCCTCTCATCTACCTCCGCGTGGCGCTGATCAACGGGTGCCCGTTCTGAATTGACATCAACGCATCCCGGGGGATGCAGGCGGGGGCGGACGACGACAAGGTGCGCGAGGTGCCGACCTGGCGCGAGAGCCGGCGCTTCTCGACCATGGAGCGGGTGGCTCTCGAGTACGCGGAAGCCATGACGATCACGGGTCAGACGGTGAGCGACGAGCTCTTCGCGCGCCTCAAGACCATCTTCGACGACGGCCAGATCGTGGAGCTGACGGCGGCGGTGGCCCTGGAGAACTTCCGCAGCAAGTTCAACGTGCCCCTGGGGATCGAAGCGCAGGGGTTCTGCGTTCTCCCGCACTAGCCGAGCGCGTCCTTCCCCTGAGCACGGAGCAACCATCCTCGTCCGGATCCTAGCTCTCGCCAACCGCCTGGGCTATCCTGAAGGACGCGTATGATCGACGATCGACTCAGTCGTCGAGCCTTTGTCGGGAGCGCCACGGCAGGCGTCACCGCCCTCGGCCTCCTGGGGCCGCGTGCGATGTGGGCTGCGCCGGCGCCTACGTCGCCGGTGGTTCTGGCGCGGTGCGAGACGTATGACCTTGGGGACTTGGTGAAATGTCTGGCCCTCGCGATGGATCAGCTGGGGGGGCTGGATAGCCTGGTCGCGGGCAAGACCGTTGGAGTCAAGGTCAACGTGGCAGGAGGCTCACGGGAGTCATTTCGTGGGCTTTCCGCGGGGCGCACATATCAGGTGCATCCCAGCCTCGTATACGCTCTGGCGATTGTCCTCGATCGCGCGGGAGCGAAGCGCATCCGAATCCTGGAAAGCACCAAATTCACCAGCTCTCTGGAACGGACCTTGAGCACGGCGGGCTGGGATATCGACGCCTTTCGTACCCTCAAAACCTCGGTCGAGTTCGAAGACACGCGCAACATGGGAAGCATGAAGCACTACGTCGGGGTGAAGGTGCCCTGGGGCGGAAGTGTCTATCCTGGGTACTACCTGAACCATTCCTATACCGACTGCGACGTCTTTGTCTCCGTGGCCAAGTTGAAAAATCATGAGACGGCGGGCGTGACGCTCTCCATGAAGAACAGTTTTGGCATCACGCCCAACGCGCTCTATGGGCAGAGCGCTCACGATGAGGCCAGCACGGAAAACCGGCTGGACATGCTTCACATGGGCAAGATTCCCCCGCCCCATGGATTGCCCAGGGAAGTCGACCCGGCACCGCCTCGACGGCCAACCGCCCGCGTCCCTCGGGTCACGGTGGACATGATCGGGATCCGCCCGATCGATCTCGCGATCATTGACGGCATCGAAACGATCTCGGGGGGTGAAGGCCCGTGGGCGCAAGGCCCCACGCTTCAGAAGCCGAAGTTGCTGCTTGTGGGCCGCAATCCTGTGTGCACCGATGCGATCGCCTGCGCGTGCATGGGGTATGACCCCACGGCGGCCCCGGGCACCGGCGTATTCCCCGGTGACAACCATCTCGCCCTTGCCGCGCAGCAGAACATCGGTACTCATCGTCCAGACGCGATCGAAGTGCGCGGCCTCACCGTGCAGGAAGCGCTGCATCCGTTCATGTGGGAGCCGAAGCGACGGAATTTCTGAATGCTACCCGCGCCGGCCGGGCGCGATCAGTTAGCTCTTGGTCAAGTCCAGCGTAAATGGGCGATTCCCTCGTTCACCAATCCCCGACGCCGAAAGCGCCTTGGGTGAACCCTTGAGAGAAATCCTCACTCCGCTTCCTGTGTAGTCGGCAAGCGAATGCGAAACGTACTTGCCTACGAGTTCCGCCGAAGATGCATCAGACGTGGCCACCGCACCTTCCGCCTCAGCTTTTAGGCCTCGTCCATCGATGCTCAACGTCCATGTCAACTGACCGCCATCATCGCGAATCCTGAGCGTAGCCGGTTCGGTAATGTTTTCTAGGGATCCTTTGCCCGACCAGGCGCCTAAGAGCCACGCATCATTCGAAGCATCGCCGGCGCCGAACAGAAACAGTGCCAAGGTGGCAAACATCAAGCCGAGACCGAACAACTGTACGGAAAAGATGCGCTTCACGTGGTCTGCTCCTGTCCGGGTCTGGTCGCTTGCTGTGGTTGTCTGGTATCGCTCAGACCTGGACTTCGCCGATGTCCCGGACCGGCCGCCCGATGTGGTCTCGGAGCAGGCGCTCGCATTCGGTCAAGCTTAGCGGCCCCTCACACCGGAAAGCCGCATGGTGGTCGCGACCGTCGTGGACCGCGACGACGGCGAGCCAGTCACCGATCTCGCGGTCGCGTATCCGTTGAACCGACTTGAGCACGCCCAGGTGGCCCTGAGTAAACACGCTTCCTCCCGACGCCCACACTCTCGGGGGCCATGCCGGTACTGCGACCTGCCCGTGCCGTCTCGTCAGCTCCTTCATTCGCATCACGTCGTCCTCCCATGCCCGCGGTTGAGTGACTGCTCACGATTTCCACGCTACTGTGCGTGGGGGGGAGCAAGTCAAGAAAATCGATGCGGGAGCTTGCGGGCGTGCGTTCCAGGACCTTGCGTCCTCGAGCCGTCGAGCTAGTCGCCGACGGCTGTCCCTGCGACGGCGCGGTCAGCGTGGCGGTTCGGCGAGAGCGAGCGACCGGTCGCGCACGACAAGCTCGCGTACTTCGTGGCCACCTGCGGTGCACAGCCCTTCTTCCAGGATCTCGCACTGGCCCTTGCGGACCACGGCGTAGAGGAATCGCGCTAGATGTACGTGCTGGTCGGGCTTGACCTTGGCGGCGGTGGCGAGATGGGCGACGCAGTAGCCGAGCGGAAGACTCCCGGGGAGCTGGCGCTGGAGCACCGCCAGGACGCGTTCTTCCTGCGATCGCGATAGAACCATCGTTCCCCCGCTACTGCCGCGTGAATGCTGGAGTCATGAGCAAGATCGCCCCCGTATGCAGGGCAGCAATTTCAGGGCCATCGGGCGAGCCCGAGCACAATCAGCGGGTTAGACGACACCCCGGCCGGGCTTTGACGGAGAAGGGCAGAGGAGGTGACGTGGGGGCTCAATGAGCGCCCTGGCGGCCGCCCCGGCGCAGCAAGACGATCAGGTACCACACGATGGCGACATTGACGGCGATGACGGTGAGGCGCGTCAGGGTCACGTGTCTCCACAGGTGGTGGAGCTCGAGCGGGATGAAGGAGCCCGTGACGATAACGGTGAAGTATTCCGCCCAGCGCTTCCGAAGGAGCAGACCGATGCCTTCGGTCAGGAGCAGGGCGGCGTAGACAAACGTGCCCGCGCTGATCTCTCTCAGCTTGCGGTCATCGACAGACAGGAGTCGGGTCAGCAGACGATCCGCGTAGCGACCGTCCGGGTCCACGTGGATCTGTTCGAGCCAGCCCGCGACCACGTCGGCCACGTCCTTGTGCACCAAGCGCAGGGCCCCGATACCGACGATCACGAGCAGGAGGCCCTTGACCAGCTTGAAGCCTCCGATGAGCCAGAGACCCTTATCGCCGGCGGCCATGAAGGCTCAGCGATCTCGCCATGAGTCGAGAGTAGCAGAGGGCTCCCGGGAATCGGGGCATCCTGTGACGGGAACGTCGCCAATTCCGTGCGACAAATGGACCGAGCGAGGAACTCCCGGCCTGCGGCCCGATGATGATATTCTGGCCAGGTCATGTGCGGCATCGTCGGCTACGTCGGGGACAACTTCGCCGAGATCGTGGTGGTGGACGGTCTCAAGCGCCTGGAGTACCGCGGCTATGACTCCGCGGGTCTCGCCGTTCCTCTCGACGGCGGTCTCAAGCTCCGTCGCCGGGTCGGCAAGATCGTCAATCTGGAGCGCGAGGTGCTCAAGGAGCCCCTGCAGGCGCACGTGGGCGTCGGGCATACCCGCTGGGCCACGCATGGCGCCCCCACCGAGGCCAATACCCATCCGCACACGGACGCGGCCGGACGTATCGCCGTCGTGCACAACGGCATCATCGAGAACTATCTGGAGCTGCGCCACGAGCTCGAAGCCGCCGGCGATCACTTCACCTCGGCCACCGACACCGAGGTCGTGCCCCACCTGGTTGCCGCGGGGATGGCTCGAGGGCTTGGCCTCGTAGAGGCGTTCCGTGCGGCCCTCCGGCGCCTGGAGGGCAGCTTTGCCCTCGGTCTCGTCTCGGCCAGCCATCCGGGCGTGATCCTCGGCGCCCGCCGGTCGAGCCCGCTCGTCGTCGGGTATGGCGAGAAGGAGTTCCTCCTCGCCTCCGACGTCCTCGCCATCCAGTCCTACGCGGAGGCGGTGAGCTATCTCGAGGACGGCGACGTCTGCGTCATCGAGGCCTCGGGGGTGACCCTGAGCGATCTCGAGGGACGGCCCGTGGAGCGGCCCCGCCACAAGGTAGATCGCGAGAGCCTGGCCGTGCGCAAGGAAGGCCATCGCCACTTCATGGCCAAGGAGATCCACGAGCAGCCGCGCGTGCTCGCCCAGACCATCTCGGGTCGCATCGCCGACAGCGGCCGCGACGTGGTGCTCGACGGCGTCGGCCTCACCGGCGACCAGGTGCGCGAGCTCGAGCATGTCCAGATCGTCGCCTGCGGGACGTCATGGCACGCGGGGCTCCTCGGCCGCTATCTCATCGAGGGACTGGCGGGCATCCCCGTCCGCGTGGACTACGGATCGGAATTTCGAGGGCGTGCCGCGCTGCTGCCGAAGCGCTCGCTCTTCCTCACGATCTCGCAGTCGGGAGAGACCGCCGACACCCTCATGGCGCTCCGGGGCATCCGGGGGCAGGGCGTGCGAACGCTGACGGTCTGCAACGTGCCGACCTCCTCGATGGTCCGGGAGTCCGACGACGCGCTGCTCACCCTGGTCGGCCCCGAGATCGGCGTCGCCTCGACCAAGGCTTTCACCGGACAGATCCTCGCCCTCGCCCTCCTGGCCGCCCACTGGGGCGTGGCGCGAGGGACGCTGAGCCCGGTGGACGCGGAGAGTTTCCTCGACCATCTCGTCCGGCTCCCCGGTCTGGTGGAGCACGCCTTCACCGTCGAGCCGGCCCTCCTCGAGGAGGCTCGCGTGCTCGCGGACGCGCGGAGTGTCCTCTACCTCGGGCGAGGCATCAACTATCCCGTGGCCCTGGAGGGCGCGCTCAAGCTCAAGGAGCTCTCGTACATCCACGCCGAGGGCTACCCGGCGGGTGAGATGAAGCACGGGCCCATCGCCCTCATCGATCCCCGCTTCCCCGTGGTCGCCGTGGCGGGGAGCGGTCAGGACCAGACGAAGCTCCTGTCGAACCTCTCCGAGGTGCGGGCGCGCGAGGCGCGAGTCACTCTCGTCACCACCGATTCCGAGACGCCGGCGAGCGCCGCGGACCGGCTCATCGTGGTGCCCCGGACCTCGCCGTGGCTCGAGCCGATCCTCCTCGTGCTCCCTCTCCAGCTCTTGGCCTATCACACGGCGGTCCTCAAGGGCTCGGACGTGGATCAGCCGCGCAATCTCGCCAAGAGCGTGACCGTCGAATGACGCGCCCCGTCGCCAAGGGCACCTTCTCCATGACGAGCGAGGCGGGCGAGCTCGTCCGCCTGCGGAAGTGGCTGCGCGAGGAGCTCGAAGGGCACGGCGTGCCGCGGCCCGACCAGTCGAACCTGCTCCTGGCCGTCGGCGAGCTCTGCAACAACTCGATCCAGCACGCCTATGAAGGCCAGTCCGGCAAGCCCATCCGCGTCTCCGTGCGATCCAGCGACGAGGCGCTGACCATCGAGGTGGAGGACTTCGGCAAGCCCTTCGACGCCGAGCAGTACGAGGCGCCGAATTTCGACGCCGTGCCCGATCACGGATACGGCCTCTTCCTCGTGAAGACGATTGCCGATAACCTCTCCGTTGACATTGCCCGAGAACGCGGCACCCGGTGGACCATCGTCAAGTACCGCCCCGGCCGCGGACCCGCGGTCGGCAAGAAAGACGGGACTTCCCGTTCGTGAGTGGAGGAGAGCATGGACATTGATGTGACCCAGTCCAGCGAGGTGACCGTGGTCGCCCCGAAAGGCGACCTGGACATGGCGGCCGCGGACCAGGTGAAGCGGACGCTCACCGGACTCATCGGGCAGGGTCAATCGCGGCTCGTCATGGACCTGGGCGGCGTGGGCTATATCGACAGCTCGGGCATGGGAGTGCTCGTCGCGTCGATGAAGCAGGCCCGAGCCGCGGGCGGGGACGTCCGGCTCTGCGGCCTGCAGGAGGACGTTCGCGCCATCTTCGAGATGACCCGTCTCATCAAGGCCATGAGCGTCCACCCGACGCGTCAGGAGGCGCTCGCCTCTTGGCGTTGAGCCGCCGGCTGCTCGCCATCGCATTGGCGATCATGTCCGGCGGCACCGCATGGGCCGGCCCCGCTCCGGCCGGGCCGCTGGGCGGGGTCAAGACCTGGGCCGTGTATTACGGCGCAGCGCCCGAGACGGCCGCCGAGCTCGCCCGCTTCGATCTCGTCGTGCTCGACCCGACCCGCCACCCGCCCCTCAACAACGTGAAGCGCCACGGCGCTTTGCTGCTCATGTATGTGAGTTTGGGTGAGGTCAATATCCACTCGCCGGCCTATGCGTCCATCGCCACGGAGCCGTGGGTGCTCGCCCCCAATCCGAACTGGCCCGAGGCTCGGCGACTCGATCCGCGGGCTCCGGGCTACGAGCGCTGGCTGCTCGAGCGGGTCGTGCCGGCGGCCCTCACGGGGCCGGTCAATGGGCTCTTTCTCGACACCGCGGACACGCCGATGGAGCTCGAGCGGGCCGAGCCCGAGCGCTATGGCGGAGCCGCCGAGGCGCTCGAGCGGGTGCTGGGCGTGCTCCACCGGGCGCATCCGCGCGCCCTGCTCGTCCTCAACGGCGGGCTCCCCCTCGTGGAGCGCTCGCGTCCCATGCTCGCCGGCGTGGCGGTCGAGTCGATCCTGACCGACTACGACTTCAAGGCCCAGCGGTATCGGGCGCGCGCGCCGGAGGCGGCGCGCGAGCGCGCAGCGGCCCTCCGCCGCGTCACCGCACTCGGCCTCCCGGTCCTGGCCCTGGAGTACGCGCCACCGGATGACGCCGCCTGGACGCAGAGCCTGATCACCAAGACCCGCGCGGCGGGCCTCATTCCGTACATTTCAACAATCGGACTGGACAAAGTTTTCACTCAGACGCTACGCTAGGGCCCGATGCCCGAGGCGATGCTTTCCCGGCGCGCCCTCCTGAAGGGATCACTGGCGACGGGAGCACTGACTCTGGACCCTCGGGCCGCCCTCGCCGCCAGCGCCCCGCGTCGCCCCGAGGTCGCCCCGGGCGATGGCGAGCTTCCCCGCCGGGTCCTGGCCCTCTACAAGTCCTCCGAGCTCTACAACGCCGTGGAGGGCGCTCGCCCCAAGACGGCCTGGCTCAACGAGGTCCACGCCTGGGCCCAGATGCCGCTGAACTGGCTCGGGCTCGTGGTCGACTACCACGACGTCGCGCGCGGGCTCCCCGACGAAGCGCAGATGGGGCGCTACCGCGGCGTGCTCACCTGGCACCAGACCGAGGAGATCGACGACCCCCTCGGCTATCTCCAGTGGCTCGCCGCGCAGGTTCGCGCGGGCCGCCGCCTCGTCATCCTGGGCAACCTCGGGGCCTATCGCGATCGCAAGACGCTCAAGACGCCGGGCCTGGACGAGATCTCTCTTGCCCTCGCGCCCACCGGGCTCGAGTTCCGGGGGCGCTGGACGGGCAACTCGCGGGTCATCGAGCTCCGCCAGAAGAATGCCGCCATGGTCGAGTTCGAGCGGGCCCTGCCGCCCGCCCTGCCGAACTACTATCAGGTCGTCTCGCGCCGGGCGGACAACCGCGTGCACCTCACGATCGGCCGCAAGGACGCTCCCGACTCGGACAGCCACCTGGTCGTGACGGGCCCGTGGGGCGGGTTCGCGGGGGAGGACTACGTCCGCTACCAGCAGGCCGTGCCCTATGCGGCGCCCGCCGTCGGAGGCAGCGCGCGGGTGGACGCGTCGTACCAGCAGCTCGAGGCCTTTCGCACCCGCTGGTGGATCAACCCTTTCGCCTTCTTCGAGGCGGCGCTCGGCCTCGAGGACTGGCCCCGGCCCGACGTGACCACGCTCAACGGGCGGCGCCTCTTCTACAGCCACATCGACGGCGACGGGATGCGCAACGTGTCCGAGGTGCGACCCCAGGCGCTGTCCGGCGAGATCATCCACGACGAGATCCTGTCGAAGGTGCCCCTGCCCATCTCCGTGTCGGTGGTCGTGGCCGAGGTCGATCCCGAGCTCCTGGGCTCGGCGCGGACCCAGGGGTTGGCGCGCGCCATGTTCGCCCTGCCCAATGTCGAGGCGGCCAGCCATTCGTTCACGCACCCGCTCGACTGGGAGAAGCGCACGCGGAGCTTCGATCTGCCGCGTCTGCCGTACTCCGTGGAGACCGAGATCGCGGGCTCCGTCCGCTACATCGAGGAGCGGCTTCTGCCCCGCGGCAAGCGTGTCCGGCTCTTCCAGTGGTCGGGGTCGACGCGGGTGAGCGAGGAGGCCCTCGCCCTCGTGGAGCGGCTCGGGCTGCCGAACATCAACGGCGGCGATTCCATGTTCGATCGCGAGTGGCCGTCGTACACGAAGGTCGCCCCCCTCGGGCGCGCGGTCGGGCGGTACTGGCAAAGCTACACCTCGGCGGCCAACGAGAACCTCTACACGAATCTCTGGGCGGGGCCCTTCTATGGCTTTCGTCACGTCGTGGAGACGTTCAAGAGCACGGAGAGCCCGCGCCGGGTCAGCCCCGTCAACGTCTACTACCACTTCTACTCGGGGGAGCGCGTGGCTTCGCTGGCCGCGTTGCGTGTCGTCTACGACTGGGCGAGACGACAGCCGGTGGCCCCGGTCTTCACCAGCGAGTACCTGGCCATGGTCGAGGGTTTCCGCACGGCCCGCGTCGCGCGCGCGGGGGCGGGGTACCGCGTGTGGGACCATGGCGCGCTCCGGACCATTCGATTCGACGCGGGTCGATTCGACGCGGGCCGGTTCGACGCGGGCCACGGGGCGGTGGACATGACGCGCTCGCGCGGCGTGCTGGGCTTCACCCGCCACCAGGGCTCGCTCTATGTCCATCTCGAAGGACCCGGCGAGGCCTTCATCGTGCCCTCGGCCACGCCGGGCCCCGGCCCCTACCTGGCGGGGGCCAGCCATCGCGTCTCCCGGTGGCAGCGGGAGGGAAAAGACTGGAGCTTCAAGCTCGAAGGCATAGGCGCCAAGTCCGCCGAGATCGGGGGACTGCGGGCGGGGGAGGAAAGGCAGGTCGAGATCAGCGGGAGCGAGGGCACGCGCCATGTGCGCGCCCGCGTCTCC
>QHSC01000131.1 GCA_003220345.1 Candidatus Rokuibacteriota bacterium
ACCGCCAATGAATCTCAACCGGTGGAAGGTCTGGTCGTGCGTGGCCGGAGTCCTGCTCCTGCTCGCCCTCGTCACGCCGTCAAGAACCGACCTCGGGTGGGCCTACCTCTCGCGACGCGAGTATGCCCAAGCGCGCGAGACCTTCGTGGAGCAGCTGCGCCGCGACCCGTCCGATCCTCAGACCTGGCTCGGACTGGCCGCCGTCTACGATGCGCTCGGGGATCCCGAGCGGCAGATCGTGGCGCTCGAGACGGTGGCTCGCCGCTTCCCGGGCCGTCGCGACGCGCGCCGGCTCCTCGCCG
>QHSC01000132.1 GCA_003220345.1 Candidatus Rokuibacteriota bacterium
TGTAGGCGAGCCACCAGCCCAGATAGCCCGTCACGGGATAGACGACGGCGGCGATGGGCCACTCGATCACCTTGTTGCCGATGTGGCGCACGAGCTGGGCGAAGTTGTAGGCGGAGCGGCGCTCGCGCCACGTGCGGCGCAGGAACGGGATGTCGTCGAGCACGCCCAGGTACCAGCGCGCGTTCTGGCGCACCATGTTCTCGGGCGTCTCCGGCAGATCGGTCAGCTCCACCATGGGCACGGCCTGGATCAGGATGCCGCGCGCGCCCAGGGCGTAGCCCAGCGTGGAGTCCTCCGTGGCCCCCGCGGCCGGGAAACCGCCGAGGGACTGCATGACGTCCAGGCGCACGAACTGGTTGTGGCCCAGGCAGATCTGCGAGCGGCGGAAGAAGAGCTCGAAGGGGGGGCGGACGAGGCGGCCCAGGCGCGGGAAGCGCGCGCAGAGGCCGTCGATCATCCGCACGCGCTTGACCTCGTTGATGAGGCGCGCGATCGACACGCGGATGAAGATGGACGACTGCTGGATGGCGCAGATCTTCCCGCGGATGTCGAGCCGGTCGTAGTTGCCGAGAGAGAGCGTGATGCCCTGATAGGCGAGGCTACCCTCCCCGTCGAGCTCGCGTGAGGCGATCCAGCGATAGGTGTCCGGATCGGGGATGGAATCGGCATCGCTCACGCCCACGAAGACGCGCGTGGGATCGTAGGCCTCGCCCAGGAGCTCCCGCAGCGCCTCGGGGCGGAGCGCCCAGTTGAGCTGGTGCGCCTTACGGCCGGGCCCGGGCATGGCCAGGTGCGAGAGGCGCTTCTGCTGGTAGGGCGGCAGCGTCTCGCGGAAGCGGCGCACGAGCTCGCCCGTGCTCACGCCCATGGCGGGATGTGGGTTGCGCTCCTCCTCCTCCTTGGTCACCACCACCACGTGGAGGTTCGCGTGCGGATAGCGCGAGGCGCAGAGCGCGCGCAAGGTACCCGCGATGTCGGGTTCCTGATAGGCGGGCACCAAATGGAGAAAGATGGGAGCTCCCTGGTCGCGCTCGAGGGCGTCTTCCCCCGGCAGCCCGGCCAGGCGCGCGTAGGCCTCGCGCACGAAGCGCACCGTGGTCAGCATGCCGCGCCAGTCGAGGCCCAGCTTGAACGAGGCGCGGATGTTCAGAAAGAGCGTGATGACGAACAGGATGGGCAGGAGGTAGTCCACGGCCGTCATTGGCTTCCCTGCCTGGGGCTCCCCTGCCCCGGGGCATCGGACGGCCCGGCGGGGCCGGGCGTCGGGGGCAGCTTGTAGACGCGATCGCCCGGCTTGACGAGGCCGAGCCGCTCGCGCGCCATCTGCTCGATGTATTCGGGATCGCTACGGAGGCGATCCACCTCGGCAGTGAGGCGGCCCGTCTCCGCGCGCAGCACGGCCACCTCGCGCTCGAGGCTGTCCACCTCCTGCATGAGGCGCCAGACGCGGGTGAGGCTCTGGCCGCCGAAGCCCGCGAGGGACAGCGCCAGGACCGCCAGGACGGCGGTGCGGAGCAGGCGGAGCGAGCGGAGGCTCACCGCTCGAGGTTCCCGAACGCGGCCCGCCCGGGCCACACGGCGGCGGAGCCCAGCTCCTCCTCGATGCGCAGGAGCTGATTGTATTTCGCCGTGCGCTCGCCCCGCGCCAGCGAGCCCGTCTTGATCTGGCCGGCGTTGACGGCGACGGCAAGGTCGGCGATGAAGGTATCTTCCGTCTCGCCGGAGCGATGGGAGATGACGGTGCCCCAGCCCGCGCGCTTGGCCAGCTCGATGGCCTCCAGCGTCTCCGTCAGCGTGCCGATCTGGTTGACCTTGACGAGGACGGCATTGGCCATGCCGCGGCGGATGCCCTCCTGCAGGATGGCGGGGTTGGTGACGAAGAGATCGTCGCCCACGAGCTGCACGCGCGCGCCCAGGCGCTTGGTCAGGGCCTGCCACCCCTCGCGGTCGTCCTCGCCCAGGCCGTCCTCGATGGAGCAGATCGGATAGCGACCGACGAGCGACTCGTACCAGGCGATCATCTCCTCGCTCGAGCGCTCCACGCGATCGGCCTTGAACTTGTAGCGCCCGCGCTCGCCAAACTCGCTGGCCGCGGGATCCATGGCGAGGAAGACGTCTTCGCCCGGCCGGTAGCCGGCGCGCTCGATGGCGCGCACCACGAAATCGAGCGCGGCCTCGTTGCCCGGCAGGACGGGCGCGAAGCCGCCCTCGTCGCCCACGCCCGTGGAGAGCCCCTTGTCCTTCAGGAGCTTCTTGAGCATGTGAAAGGTCTCGGCGCCCATGCGGAGCGCCTCGGCAAAGGAGCCCGCGCCCGCGGGGACGATCATGAATTCCTGGACGTCGAGGCCATTGTCGGCGTGCGCGCCGCCATTCAGCACGTTCATGAGGGGCACGGGCAGGATGCGCGCGCCGGGGCCGCCGAGGTACTGGTAGAGGGGCAGTCCACATTCATCGGCGGCGGCGCGCGCGACCGCGAGCGAGATGCCGAGCAGCGCGTTGGCGCCCAGGCCCGACTTGTTGGGCGTGCCGTCCAGCTCGAGCAGGGCCTGGTCGACCGCGCTCTGCTCCGTCGCCTCCAGCCCCTCGATCTCCGGCGCGATGGTCTCGAGCACGTTGTGCACGGCCTGGCGCACGCCCTTGCCGCCGTAGCGCGCGGCGTCCTCGTCGCGCAGCTCCACGGCTTCGCGCTTGCCCGTCGAGGCGCCCGAGGGGACCATGCCGCGACCGAAGGCACCCGAGTCGAGCCACACGTCCACCTCGATGGTCGGGTTGCCGCGCGAGTCGAGGATCTCGCGGGCGTGGACCGTGCGGATCTCGGACACGCTCAGGCCTTCCGCTTCATGAACGCGTGCCTGCTTTCGTGTGCCCCCCTCACCCTGGCCCTCTCCCCCTCCGGGGGCGAGGGATTCGTCTTCATCCCTCTCCCCCAAGGGGGGAGAGGGCAGGGTGAGGGGGCGTCCCAAGGGCGCATCAGGCCTTCCGCTCGACGATGAAGGTGCCCAGCGCCCGCAGCGGCTCGGCGCGGGGGCCGAACGACTGGAGCGCCGCGTGCGCTTCCCCCACGAGGGCCTTGGCGTGGATGCGCGACACCTCGAGGCCGTGCACGGCGGGGTAGGTCGCCTTCTGCTGCGCCTGGTCCTTGCCCGCCGTCTTGCCCAGCTCCTCGCTCGTTGCCGTCACGTCCAGGATGTCGTCCATGATCTGGAAGGCGAGGCCGAGATTGCCGCCGGCGAGACCCAGCGCCACGAGCTGGGAAGGGGTGGCGCCCGCCAGCATGGCCCCGGCGCGGATCGAGGCGCGGATCAGGGCCGCCGTCTTGTGCGTGTGGATGTAGTCCACGGTCTCGGCGCCGACCCGCTTGCCCTCGGACTCGATGTCGGCCACCTGCCCGCCGACCATGCCCGCGCTGCCCGCGGCATCGCCAATCTCGATCAGGACGTTGCGGAGCGCGTGGGCATCGGAGCCGGCCGCGAAGTTGTCGGCGAGCAGCCGGAACGCCAGGGTCAGCAGCGCGTCGCCGGCCAGGATGGCGATGGCCTCGCCGAAGACCTTGTGATTGGTGGGGACGCCGCGACGGAAGTCGTCGTTGTCCATGGCGGGGAGATCGTCGTGGATGAGGGAGTACGTGTGGATCATCTCGACGGCGCAGGCCGTCTGCATGACCTCGTCCATCCGGCCGCCCATCGCTTCCGCGCCCGCGATCACGAAGACGGGACGGAGGCGCTTGCCGCCCGCGAAGACGCTGTAGCGCATGGCCTTGTGGAGCGTGGCCGGCGGATCCGACTCGGAGGGAAGATACCGGGCGAGGGCGGCATCCACGGCGCGGGCCCGCTCCGCCATGTAGCTCTGCACGTCCACGCTCATCCCTGCCCGTCCTTGTCCCACTCGAAGGGCTCGGTCCTGAGGAGACCGCCCTCGTCCTTGGTCAGGAGCTCGATGCGCTTCTCGGCCTCCTCGAGGTACTTGGAGCAGCGACGGGCGAGGGCCACGCCTTCCTCGAAGACCTTGAGCGAGTCTTCGAGAGGCAGCTCGCCCGTCTCGAGGCGGTCCACGATCTCCTCGAGACGCTGGAGGGCGTCCTCAAACTTGATGTCGCTCATCCCGTTCCCGGACCTCCGTGACGCGGGCGCCGAGGGCGCCCTGGTGCAGCAGGATCTCGAGCAGGTCGCCGGCCCGCGCCTGCGCGGCCGAGCGGACGAGCGCGCCCGAGGGCAGCCGCGTCACGCTATAGCCTCGCGAGAGGACGGCGAGGGGCGAGAGGCTCTCGAGGCGGCCCACCGAGGTGGCAAAGCGCGCGCGCGACGCCTGGACGCCGTGCGCGGCCCCGGAGACCAGCCGCCCGCGGAGCTGGCCGAGCAGCGCAACATCGGCGCTGATTCTCGCGGCCGGATTCCTCGCACTCAGGGCCTGCGTGAGGAGCGCGAGGCGGTGGCGGATCTGTCGCTGGCCCGCGCGCAGCCCGAGGCGCAGCCTCCCCTGCAGGTCATCCAGGCGGCGGTAGAGATCTCGCAGCGCGCGGGCGGGATCCGTCAGGACCCGGCGCCGCGCGAGGAAGTGGAGGCGCTCGCGCTGGGCCGTCACATCCGCCGTCATCGCCTGCTTGAGCCGGGCGTAGAGGTCCACGAGGCGCTCGATCACCGCGAGCTTCTCGCGCACCACCAGCTCGGCGGCGCCGGAAGGCGTGGGCGCGCGCAGATCGGCCACGAAATCGGCGATGGTGAAGTCGGTCTCGTGACCGACGGCCGAGATCACGGGCACCCGGCAGGCCACGATGGCGCGGGCCACCGTCTCGTCGTTGAAAGCCCAGAGGTCCTCGATGGAGCCGCCCCCGCGCCCCACCACGATCACGTCCAGCTCCGCCATCTCCTGGAGGTTCACGAGGGCCTGGACGATCTCGGCGGGCGCGCCGTCGCCCTGCACGCGCACGGGGGCGATGAGAATGCGCAGGTCGCCGAAGCGGCGGCCGATGATGTTGAGCATGTCGCGGATGGCCGCGCCCGTGGGCGAGGTGACGATGCCGATGACGCGCGGGTAGACGGGGAGCTTCCGCTTGCGGCCATCGTCGAAGAGCCCTTCCGCCTCCAGCTTGCGCTTGAGCTGCTCGAAGGCGAGCTGGAGCGCGCCCAGGCCCTGCGGCTCCATGAGCTCGACGACCAGCTGGTATTGACCACGGGCGGCGTACACGTCGAGGCCGCCGAAGGCGAGCACGTGCATGCCGTCCTCGGGCTCGAAGCGCACGCGCCGCCCGCGCCCCCTGAAGAGCACGGCCGAGAGCTGCGCCCCCTCGTCCTTCAGCGTGAAGTACGCGTGCCCCGAGGACGGCACGCGTAGATTCGAGATCTCGCCCTCCACCCAGACCGCGGGAAACATCCCCTCCAGCGTCCCCTTGATCCCCGCCGTCAGCTCCGAAACCGTGTAGACCCTCCGCTCCCCCCCGCTCATGCGGCACCGAGCTGGCGGGTGGCGGCGAGGAGGGTGTTCTTCATGAGCATGGCGATGGTCATGGGGCCGACGCCGCCGGGCACGGGGGTGATGGCGCGGGCGCGCTGGGAGGCTGATTCGAAATCGACGTCGCCCGCGAGCTTGCCGGTGTCGAGCCGGTTGACGCCGACGTCGATGACCACGGCGCCTTCCTTGATCATGTCGCCCGTGATCACGCGCGGCTTGCCCGCGGCCACGCAGAGGATGTCCGCGCGACGGCAGTGGGCCGCGAGATCCCGCGTGCGCGTGTGGCACATGGTCACCGTGGCGTTGCGCGCGAGGAGGAGCTGGGCCAGCGGCTTGCCGACCAGACGCGAGCGGCCCACCATGACTGCCTCCGCGCCTTCGATGGGGATCCCGTAGTGATCGAGGATCTCGATGCACCCGGCGGGCGTGCACGGGACGGCGGTGGGCTTGCCGCCGAGCAGGTTGCCCAGGCTCATCGGGTGAAGGCCGTCGGCGTCCTTCTGGGGCGCGATGGCGGCCACGGCCTGGTCCTCGTCCATGCCCTTGGGCAGCGGGAGCTGGAGGAGGATGCCGTGGAGGGCAGGGTCGGCGTTGATCCGCCGGATCGTGTCGAGCAGCTCGGCCTGCGTGCACCCCTGCGGGAACAGGAAATCGCGCGAGGCGATGCCCACCTCGTCGGCCGCGCGCTTCTTGTTGCGGACGTAGATCTGGGAGGCAGGATCCTCGCCCACGAGGATGACGGCCAGGGTGGGCTCGACGCCGGTTTTCTGCTTGAGGGCCGCCACGCCGGCCTTGACCTCGGCCAGCACCTTGTCCGCGACCGGCCTGCCGTGGAGGATCTGCACCGCGCTCAGTCGGAAAGGGGCACGCGCAACCGCTCGATCGAGAGCCCTCGGCCGGTCTCGGCGTCGACCTTGATCAGGGCGCCGTGGAGCGCCACGGGGCCCTTGGCGGGCTCGAAACGATTCGGCATCTGCGAGATGAACCGGTCGAGGGCCAGATCCTTGTCCACGCCGATGACGGAGTCGGTGGGGCCCGTCATGCCCAGATCGGTGATGTAGGCCGTGCCCTGCGGCAGCACGCGCTCGTCCGCCGTCTGGACGTGGCGGTGCGTGCCGACGACGGCGCTCACCCGCCCGTCGAGATACCAGCCCATGGCCTGCGACTCGCTGGTGGCCTCGGCGTGCATGTCCACGATGATGACGGGCGTGTCCTTGCGGAGCTCGGGCAGGATCTCGTCGGCCTTCCGGAAAGGGCAGTCGATGGGCAGCATGAACACGCGGCCCATGAGGTTGAGCACGGCCACCTTGTGCGGGCCGGTCTTCACCGTGACGTAGCCGGCACCCGGCGTGCCTGCGGGGAAATTTGCCGGCCGCAGCAGAAGGTTATCCTTCGCGATGTGCTCGACGATCTCCTTCTTGTCCCAGATGTGGTTGCCGGAGGTCATGACGTCCACGCCCTGCTCGAGGAAAGCGCGCGCCATCTGGGGCGTGACCCCGAACCCCCCGGCCGAGTTCTCCACGTTGACGATGGCGAGATCGACGTCATGCTGCTTGCGGAGCTTGGGCAGCAGGACCTGGACAGCGCGCCGCCCGGGCTCACCAAAGACGTCGCCAACGCAGAGGATCGTGAGCGGCTTGGCCATGCGGATTACTTCGCCACTTCCACGGCGCGCGTCTCGCGGATCACGATCACCTTGATGTGCCCGGGGTACTGCATCTCGGCCTCGATGCGCTTGGAGATGTCCTTGGCGAGCTGGTGCGCGTCGAGGTCGGTGATCTGCTCGGCCTTGGTCATGATGCGGAGCTCGCGGCCCGCCTGGATCGCGTAGCACATCTCCACGCCCTTGTAGGACATGGCGATCTCCTCGAGCTTGGCGAGACGCTTGATGTAGCTCTCCAGCACGTCGCGGCGGGCGCCCGGGCGGGCGGCCGAGATGCCGTCGGCGGCCTCGGTCAGCACAGCCTCGATGGTCTCGGGCTCCACGTTCTCGTGGCCGCAGAGCGCGGCATTGATGACCTGCGCCGACTCTCCCCACTTGGTCAGCACCTGCAGCGACAGCTCCGGGTGGCTGCCCTCCTGCTCGTGGGTCAGGGCCTTGCCGATGTCGTGGAGCAGGCCCATGCGCTTGGCGAGCTTGACGTCGGCCTTGATCTCCGCCGCCATCATGCCGGCCAGCCACGCCACTTCCTTGGAGTGCTGGAGGCAGTTCTGGCCGTAGGAGGTCCGGTACTTCATGCGGCCCACCAGCTTGACCAGCTCAGGGTGCAGGCCGTGCACGCCCACCTCGAAGCAGGCCTTGTCACCCTCCTCCTTGAGGTGCTCCTCCATGTCCTTCTTGACCTTCTCGACGACCTCCTCGATGCGCGCGGGGTGAATGCGGCCGTCGGCGATCAGCTTCTGCAGGGCCAGCCGCGCGATCTCCCGTCGGTAGGGGTCATAGGCCGAGATGAGGACGGCCTCCGGTGTGTCGTCCACGATCAGGTCCACGCCCGTGTGCAGCTCGAGGGCGCGGATGTTCCGCCCCTCGCGCCCGATGATGCGCCCCTTCATGTCGTCCGAGGGCAGGTCCACGATGGAGACGGCCGTCTCGACGGTGTAGTCGGGGGCCAGGCGCTGGATGGTGGTGGCCAGCACTTCCTTGGCCTTGGCCTGCGCCGTCTCCCTGGCCTCCTCTTCGAGCTTCATGCCCAGGAGCTGGGCCTCGCGGCGAGACTCGACCTCGACCTGGGCCATGAGCTGTCGCTTGGCCTCCTCCGCCGTGAGCCCCGCGATGCCTTCGAGCTTGCGGCGCTGCTCTTCCAGGGCCGAGCTCAGGCGGGCTTCGGATGCCGAGACGACCTTGTCTCGCTCGCCCAGGGCGCGGTCGCGGGTCTGCAGCTCGCTCTCCCGCCGGTCGAGCTGGTCGAGCCGGCGGGCCAGCTGCTCCTCCTGCTGGAGCACGCGCCGCTCGACGTCCTGGATCTCCTTCTGCCGGGTGCGCGTCTCCTGCTCGAGCTCCCCGCGCATCTTGAGGGCCATTTCCTTGGCCTCGAGGTCAGCGGTGCGCACGCGCGACTCCGCCTCGCGCAGTTTGCTCTCTGCGTCAACGCGCGCCTGCTCCACCACGCGCTGCGCGTCACCGACGATTCGCTTGGCGCGGGTCTCGGCATCACCCAGGGAGCGGGTGACGGAAAGCTTGTGGCTCATGTAGCCGACGAAGACGGCGAGGACGGCGACGAGGGGAAGGAGGACCAGGACGAGCTTGACGTCCATTGCTATCTCCAAACCGGGGAAACCCCGGACCGATCAGACTGTTCGGATACCACCCGAGCACCAAAAAATCGCTGAAAGTATAGGCGCTTCGGAGTGGAAAAGTCAACGAGGGAGGCGCCCCGCCTCTGCCGTGTGCCGACGGTGTTTCGAACCTGGCAAGCCAGGTGGGCGCCAAAATGGAGGGCTTCAGGCTTCCCCTCCAAAGAGGGGCATGCGCACCACCCTCGTGAGCGGCGTCCTCTTGTGTATCGAGGTTGAAACTTTCCCCCGACATCACAAACAGCGCAGGGCCCCTCCTGTCTACATCCGGCGGGGCCGGCAGTCAAGTTTAGGTCTGACGCGGTGCGATGGCCTCCAGCACGCTGATCATGGCCCCGATGCGCTTGGGCACCTCGCCCTCGTAGCCGGCCAGCTCCTCACGGGCGCGGAACAGCTCGTCGGCGATGTAGAGGGCGGACAGGGCCAGGGCCTTGACGGGGTCCTGCCCCCGCACCTGCCCCTCCACGCTCTTCGCGCGCTGCTCGACATAAGCGGCGAGGTCACGGACGTACTTGGGGTCCGCCTCGCTGCGGATCGTGTACTTCTGTCCGAGGATCTCGACCTCGACGCGGTGGGCCTCGCTCATAGCTGGAGTTTCTCCATTTCCTTGAGCATGGCGTTGACCTGCGACAGCACGTCCTTGCGCTCTTGCCGGAGCCGGGCAAGCTCCGCGCGGTCGCTCTCGCCGGCCCCGAGTCTGGCCTGGAGCTGCTCGCGCTCGCGTCGGAGCATGGCGATCGCCTCGGCGGCCCGGCGCACCGCCTTCTCGAGCTCTTCCAGCCGGTCGCTCAGCGGCTGCTCGGGCATCGATCTCCCCTCATGTCACGCTCCCCTCACCTCGGCCCGGAAGCGGCGGCCGATCTCCGTGATGATCCTGGCATGCAGCTCGTTGACCTCCCGGTCGGTCAGCGTCCGGTCCGGTGCCTGGTAGGTCAGGCTCCAGGCGAGGCTCCGGCGGCCCGCCCCGACCTGGTCGCCCTCGTAGACGTCGAAGAGCGTGACCTGGCGGAGCAGCGGCAGCTTCATCCCGCGAATGGCCGCCTCCACCTCGCCCGCCGTCACCTCGGCCGGGACCACGAGGGCGAGGTCGCGCTGGACGGCGGGGAAGCGCGGCAGCGGCTGGTACTGGACGGTCTCGCGAGGCAGCGCCAGGAGCGCGGTCAGCGAGAGCTCGGCGAGAAAGACCGGCACAGGCAGGTCGAAGGCTTCCCTGACGGCCAGGGCGACCTCGCCGAACCGTCCGACCTCGCGGGCGCCCGACAGCAACGCCGCGCCCCGCCCCTGCTCGAGGTAGCGTGGGCCCTGTCCCGCCTCGTACGGCGCCACCTCGACCGGCTTCGCCCCCGCCGCGTGGAGGGAGAGCTCCGCAGCCCCCTTGATGTCGTAGACGTCCACCCGCTCCCGCGAGGCATGCCAGACGCGCGGGGCGCGCTGCCCCGTCATGATCACGCCGAGCCACAGCTCTTCATGGGCGGGCCGGTCGCCGTCCTCCTCGCGATGAGGCGCAAAGGTGTGCCCGATCTCGAAGGCGCGCACGTCGGGAATCTGATGGCTGGCATTGAGCGCCACCACCTCGAGAAGGCCGGGGGCCAGGGCCGGGCGCAGGACGGACCGCTCGATAGAGATGGGATTCTGCAGGGTGATCAAGCTCTCCGGAGCCTCCCAGCCCATGGCCTTGAGCCGTCCCGGGTCGACGAAGGCGTAGGTGATGGCCTGCGACAGACCGGCATCGGTCAGCGCCCGGGTGACGGCGCGGCTGATCAGAAGCTCCGGCGGGTGGGAGACGGGCCGGAGCTGGCCGCCCCGGGGCAGCGTCGAGGGAATCTTGTCATAGCCCCAGACGCGAATGACTTCCTCGACCAGGTCGTCTTCCTGGACGATGTCGCGGCGAAAGCTCGGCACCACAGCCTGGAGTTCCTCGCCGGAGTCGTCGACCGCGAAGCCCAGGGTCTGGAGGATGCGGACGATCTCCTCCTGGGGCGGGCAGGCGCCGATGAGTCGGTCGATCCGGGCCCGACGCAGGGTGACGCGCGGGCGCGGCCGGGGGCTCGGATACGCGTCGATCACACCCTTGGCGACCGTGCCCCCGCCGAGATCGGCCATGAGCTGGGCCGCGCGATCGAGGGCCTCGCGCAGCCCCTCGATGTCCGCGCCGCGCTCGAAACGATAGGCGGCGTCGGTGTGGAGCCCCAGGGCGCGGGAGGTCCGACGGACGGAGCCGGGATTGAAATAGGCGGACTCGAGGAGGACCGTGGTCGTCGTCTGCGTCACTTCGGTGGCACCCCCGCCCATGACGCCGCCCACGGCAACCGCTCGCTCGGGGTCACAGATCATGAGCATGTCGGAGGAGAGGGCACGGTCCTGGCCGTCGAGCGTGCGGAGCCGCTCGCCGGGGCGGGCGCGCCGGACCACGATCCTGTGCTCGGCGATGGTGTCGTAGTCGAAGGCGTGCAGGGGCTGCCCCATCTCCCAGAGGACGTAATTGGTCACGTCCACGAGATTGTTGATGGGACGCAAGCCCACCGCGCGCAGGCGCTGGGCCAGCCACGGCGGCGAGGGCTTGACCGTGAGCCCGCCGATGACGCGCGCCGCGTATCGCGGACACAGATCGGGATCGAGGATCTCGACGGCGGCGAGCGAGGCGGCCTCCGTCTCCCCTTCCCGCACCGTGATCTGGGGAAAGCGAAACGGCGCGCGCGTCAGGGCCGCCACTTCCCGCGCGACGCCCACGATCGACAGCGCGTCGGGACGGTTCGGCGTGATCTCGATCTCGAGGATGGTGTCGTCGAGGCCGAGATACTGGATGAGGGCGGCCCCGAGAGGGGCATCCGCGGCCAGCTCGAGAATGCCGTCCTCGTCGTCGCCGATGCCGAGCTCTTTCTCCGAGCAGAGCAGCCCTTCGGACACGGTCCCACGGATCTTGGCGGCCTTGATGGCTCGGCCGCCAGGAAGCGTCGCTCCGGGCGGGGCGAACGCCGTGCGAAGGCCGGGCGCGGCATTCGGGGCACCGCAGATCACCGAGAAGGTCTTGCCCGGCGCCGCGACCCGGCAGAGGCGGATGTGGTGGCCGGCCGCGGTGACGCCGAGGTCGCGCTCGATGGCCTCGATCTCGCCCACGACCACGCCGGAGAGCCCTTCCACCAGGGGCGACAGGGAGGCGACCTCGATGCCGGCATTGGTCAGCCGATCGGCGATCTGCGCCGGCGTCTGATCCGTCTCGACGAACTCGAGCAGCCAGCGATAGGAGATCTTCACGACGCGAACTGTCCCAGGAAGCGCAGGTCGTTCTCGAAGAAGAGCCGGATGTCGTCGATGCGGTACTTCAGCATGGCCACGCGCTCCACGCCCATGCCGAAGGCCCACCCCGTCACCTCCTCGGGATCATAGCCGACGTTGCGCAGCACGTTCGGGTGGACCATGCCCGAGCCCAGGATCTCGAGCCAGCCCGACTGCTTGCAGAGGCGGCAGCCGGAGCCACCACAGGCGAAGCAGCTCACGTCGGCCTCGGCGGAGGGCTCCGTGAACGGGAAGAACGACGGGCGGAAGCGAAGGCTCACGCCGGCGCCGAACATCTCGCGCGCGAAGTGCTCGAGGGTGCCCTTGAGATCGCCCAGGGAGATGTTCGTGTCCACGGCCAGGCCTTCCACCTGATGGAACATGGGCGAGTGCGTGATGTCCGCGTCACGGCGATACGTCTTGCCCGGGAAGATGTAGCGCACGGGGGGCCGCTCCGCCTTCATCGTCCGGATCTGCACCGGCGAGGTGTGGGTGCGGAGCAGGGTGTCCGCGGAGAGATGGAAGGTATCCTGCATGTCGCGCGCGGGATGATCGTCGGGGAAATTGAGCGCGGCGAAGTTGTAGTAGTCCGTCTCGACCTCCGGGCCCTCGGCCACCGAGAAGCCGAGCCCCGCGAAGATCTCGATGATCTCGTCGAGGACCCGCACGAGCGGGTGCACTGCCCCGGGGAGGATCGCGCGACCCGTCAAGGTCAGGTCGGGGCGCTGGGCCTGCAAGGCCTGCCGGTGCTCCTCGGCCTTGAGGGCGACCAGGCGAACCTCGAGCTCGGCCTCGAGGCGCTCCTTGGCCCGGTTGACCTCCTGGCCGAAGCGCGGGCGATCGGCCGCGGGCACCTTGCCGAGCCCGCGCAGGAGCGCCGTCAACTCGCCCGAGCGGCCGAGCACACGCACGCGCACCTGCTCGAGGGCAGACGTGGATCGGGCCCCGGCGATGTCCGCCAGGGCCCGATCGAGGATGTCCTGGACCCGCGGGTCCCCCGCCACGATTCTCAGCCCCGCTGGGCGGCGACTTTCTCGGCCAGCTTCGCGAAGGCCGGCGGATCGGAGACGGCGAGCTCGGCCAGGATCTTCCGGTCGAGCATGATGCCGGCCTTCTTGAGCCCGGCCATGAAGACGGAATACGAGAGCCCCACCTGCCGGCATGCCGCATTCACGCGGATGATCCAGAGGGCGCGCGCCCGGCGCTTCTTCTGCTTGCGCCCCCGGTAGGCAAAGGCGCCCGCCCGGAGCACGGTCTCCGCCGCTGTGCGGTAGAGCTTGCGGCGTCCGCCGAAATACCCCTTCGCCCGCTTGAGGACTTTCTTCCTGCGCTGGCGGGTCTTGGACCCGCCCTTTGCCCGTGGCATACCAACCCTCCCCTTTTGGCCTTCGAGCTGCTCTAGCTTTTAGAGATAGGGGACGAGCCGTCTCAGTCTCGGCTCATCGGCTTTCGTGACAAGGCGCGGCTTGCGGAGCTTGCGCTTCCGCTTGGGGCTCTTGGCCTCGAGGTTGTGGCGCTTCCATCCGCTCCGGCGCATGAGCTTGCCCGTGCCGGTGGTCCTGAGCCGCTTGGCCGCCGCCCGCTTCGTCTTCATCTTCGGCATGTTGGTGAGCCTTCTTTCCTTTGATCCCTCTCCCCCCTCAGGGGAGAGGGTAGGGTGAGGGGCCGTAGTCTGCCTACGTCTAGTGAGGCTTGGGCGACAGGATCATCGAGAGCATGCGCCCTTCCATCCGCGGATGGTTCTCGATGACCGCGACGTCCGACATGATCTCCGTCATCTTGTTCAGCATCTTCCAGCCGAGCTCGGTGTGGGCCATCTCGCGCCCCTTGAAGCGCACCGTCACCTTCGCCTTGTTGCCCTCCTCCAGGAAGCGCCGCACGTGCTTGGCCTTGAAGTCGAAGTCGTGCGTGTCGGTCTTCGGCCCGAGCTTCACTTCTTTCACCTGGATGATCGTCTGCTTCTTGCGCGCGTCCTTCTGCCGGCGCGCCTGCATGTACTTGTACTTGCCGAAATCCATGATCCGGCACACCGGGGGCACCGCCTCCGCCGCCACCTCCACGAGATCCATCTCCCGCTGCCGCGCCAGCTCCAGCGCCTGCGCGATGGGCAGGATCCCCAGCTGCTCGCCGTCCGCGCTGACCACGCGGACTTCCCGCACGCGAATGCCCTCGTTGATCCGGATGTCCTTGGACTGTATGGGCGTGGCTCCTAGCTGCGGGCGGCGCTCAGCCTGAGCGGCCCACGGTGAGGGTGGCGGACCGGCTGCCGATCTCGGCGACGATGTCGTGGAGAATCTGATCGACCGGCAGCACCGCGGACTGATCGCTCCCGCGCAGGCGAAGGCTCGCGGTGCCCTGCTGCGCCTCGCGCTCGCCCACCACCAGCGTGTACGGCACCTTGTGCACCTGGGCCTCGCGGATCCGATAGCCGAGCTTCTCGTTGCGGTCGTCGAGGTCCGCGCGGATTCCCGCCTCGCGCAGGCGCCCATGCACGCCCGTGCCGTACGCGGCGTGCTTCTCGCTCACGGGCAGCACGCGCGCCTGGACGGGGGCGAGCCACGTCGGGAAAGCGCCCGCGAAGTGCTCGGTGAGGATGGCGATGAACCGCTCGTAGGAGCCGAAGATGGCGCGGTGGATGACGACCGGCCGCTTGGGCTGTCCGTCCGAGTCGATGTACTCGCACTGCATCCGCTCGGGCAGCATGGTCAGATCGACCTGCACGGTGGCGAGCTGCCAGGGGCGCCCGAGGACGTCACGGACGTCGATGTCGATCTTGGGACCGTAGAAGGTGCCGTCGCCCGGCTTGAGGTCGTAGGCGAGCCCGTTGGCCTTGAGGGCCTCGTGGAGCGCGCGCTCCGCCTGCTCCCACTGCGCGTCCGTCCCCAGACTCTGGACCGGCCGTGTGGCGAGCCGGAACGAGGGCTCTAGATTGAACGTCTTGTACCACTCGCCCACCAGGTGCAGGAGCGAGGTGATCTCGTCCTGGACCTGATCGGGCCGGAGATAGATGTGCGCGTCGTCCTGGGTGAACTGGCGGACACGCACCAGACCCGAGAGCGTGCCCGAGCGCTCGTTGCGGTGACAGCGGCCCATCTCCGAGTAGCGAATGGGCAGGTCGCGGTAGGAGCGGACCGTGCGACGGTACACGTAGGCGGACTCGGGGCAGTTCATGGGCTTGAGGCTGAACGTCTCGTTCTCGATCTCCAGCTTGAACATGTTGTCGCTGTAGAGCTCCCAGTGCCCCGACTGCTCCCAGAGCTTCTTGTTGACGAGCAGCGGCGTCGAGATCTCCTGGTAGCCCCGCGCGTCGAGACGCTCCCGCGCGAACTTCTCCAGCTCGCGGACGAGGATCATGCCGCCGGGCAGCCAGAAGGCCGCCCCCGGGGCCACGTCGTGGAACTCGAAGAGGTCGAGCTCACGTCCCAGCTTGCGGTGATCGCGCTTCTTGGCCTCCTCGAGCCGCCAGAGGTACTGGTCCAGATCCTTCTGGGTGAGCCAGGCGGTGCCGTAGATGCGCTGGAGCATCGGGTTCTTCTCGCTCCCTCGCCAGTAGGCGCCGGACGAGGACAGGAGCTTGAAGAACTTGATCGCGCCCGTGGAGGCGACGTGCGGCCCGCGGCAGAGGTCCACGAAGTCGCCCTGACGATAGAAGGAGACGGTGGGCGCGTCGATGCCGCGCAGGATCTCGACCTTGAAGGGCTCCTGGCGCTCCTCGAAGAAGCGGATGGCCTTGTCCCGCGGCATCTCCTCACGGACGAAGGGCTGGTCCTGCTTGGCGAGCTCGCGCATCGTCGTCTCGATGCGCTCGAGATCCTCGGGCGTGAAGGGCGTGGGCCTGGAGAAATCGTAGTAGAAGCCGTCCTCGATGGCGGGCCCGATGGCGACCTTGACCCCGGGGAAGAGCTGCGTCACGGCCTGGGCCATGAGATGCGCGGTCGAGTGACGCAGCGTGGGCAGTGGCTCCGGGGCGCAGTCGGCCTCTCCGGCCAGGCGCAGATGCCTGTCTTCTTCAGAATCGATCATGTCTTTATTCAGCACTTGCCTCGCCGCGCTCCTCGCCTGCGGCTCGTCGGCCGCGTCTCAGCTCGAAGGTCAAAAGATAAAAAAGCATCACGGGAATGGCGCCCAGTGATGCTTCGCACTCCCCCTCGCGCACCCTGCGTCCCGTTACCTTCGATGGCACCCCTCAACGAAATGGTGCAAAAAGAAAATGGTAGGCTCGGGCGGTATCGAACCGCCGACCTCTACCGTGTCAAGGTAGCGCTCTCCCCCTGAGCTACGAGCCTACACGAAAAAAGTACAAATGAGACTACAGGATAGCTCTCTCGGCTGTCAAGCGCGCGACCCCCGATGAGGGGGCCTGCCGGAGAGCCTGACGCCCTCCCAGAGGAGCTCAACGGAGGTAGTTGTTGAGCAGGCTGGCGCCCACGATCTGGTAGCGGAAGATGCCGTTGATGGGAAGCCCGCCCTTGGAGATGGCGTCGGGCACGGGCGGGAAGGGAGACGCGAGCTGGACGGCGCGCAGGGCGTACTCGTCCAGGATGGGCACGCCGGAGGTCTTCCGCAGGAGAATGAACTGCAGCTCTCCGCTCTTGGCGATCCCGAACTCGATCAGGAGCTCGCCCTCGATGCCACGGTCGCCCGCCTCACGCGGATAGATCCAGTTGCGCTTGATCTTCTCGCGGATCCTGTTGAAGTAGTCCTGGTACCTCGGCTCGGGCGTGTCGAGGGGAATAGCCTGACCCTCGATACCACCCCGCCCTCCCTGGAGCCCTCCGCCACCGCCGGGGGCGCGGAACATGCCGGGAGGCGGTGACACGGGCTGGGGCACGGACGCCACCCGTGGCTCGCTGCCCGGCGAGGGGGGCGGCGTTTGCTGCTGTGGCTGAGGCTGGGGCTCGGGCTGGGCTCTGGCCGTCTGGGGCTGCGTCTGCGCGTTCCTGCCCTCGTAGGCGGGCTCCTCGCCCTTGGGCGTCGGAGCGGGCGGCTGGGGCGCCGACTTGGTGAGCTCGCGCGGCTCGGGCGCGCGCGGCGCCGGCTTGGGCGTCTCGGCGACCTTCGGAGCAGGCGAGACTGGACGGGCGGCCGGCGATGGCGGCTGCGCCTTGGCGGGAGGCGGAGTGAGCGGCCTCGGCTTCTCGGGCTCCGCCACGTCGGGGCCCACCGGCCGCGCCGGACTGCCAAGCGGAGCGGTCTCCTTGGGCTTGTCGGGCGCGATGTCGACGAAGAGCGGCTCGCCGCGCTTGGCGAGGACGGGATTGCTGAGCCCGCCCGAGAGGAGAAGGGCCAGGCCGGCGAGAACGTGGAGCAGCAGCGACACGAGTACCGTGACTACTAGATATCGATTGGTCCGGTCCTCTGGCAGGAACTTCACACACCATGCCCATGCACGCCGCACTGCCTCGAGTACCAGCATCCCGCTGATTATAAGCCACTTCGCCTGCGTCGATGTTTTCCCAGGCGGCGGGGTGCGGAGTCTCCTCGGAGCTCGGCTTGACCCGAGCTTCGGCGCATACCACGATGGGCCACGGCGGGACAGTCCTGCGGCTCACAAGAAATCGAGGAGGCCCCAAAGATGGGCAAGGTCAGCGTCCGATATATCGTGTCCGACGTCGATGCGGCGATCCCCTTCTACACAGAGATGCTCGGCTTTCGTGTGGACATGCATCCGGCACCGGGCTTCGCCAGGCTCGCCAAGGGCGATCTGCACTTGCTGCTCAACCGACCCGGCGCGGGCGGCGCCGGACAGTCGATGTCCGACGGCCAAGCCCCCGCTCCCGGCGGATGGAACCGGATCCAGATCGAGGTCGACGACCTCGCCACCACCGTCGAGAAGCTCAAGGCCGCGGGATGCCGCTTCCGCAATGAGATCGTCATCGGCAACGGGGGAAAACAGATCCTCGTGGACGATCCATCCGGCAACCCGATCGAGCTGTTCCAGCCCGCCGGCTAACTAGAGACTGCGGCCCACCGCCTCGGCGACGGGGCGCAGCTCGCGCATGAGCTGGGCGAACTTCGACGGCTTGAGCGACTGGGGCCCGTCGGACAGCGCCTCCTCGGGCTTCGGATGCACCTCGATGATGAGCCCGTCGGCGCCGCAGGCGACGGCGCCCTTGGCCATGGGCGCCACCAGGTCCCAGTGGCCTGTCCCATGCGAGGGATCGACGACGACGGGCAGGTGCGACAGCTTCTTCAGCACGGGCACCGCGTTCAGGTCGAGGGTGAAGCGCGTGCTCGTCTCGAAGGTGCGGATGCCGCGCTCGCAGAGAATCACGTTGGGATTGCCGGCGGCGAGAATGTACTCGGCGGAGAGCAGGAACTCCTGGATGCTCGTGGCCATCCCGCGCTTGAGAAGCACGGGCTTGCCCATCTCCCCCACCCGCCGCAGCAAGGTGAAGTTCTGGATGTTGCGCGCGCCGATCTGCAGGATGTCGGAGTACTCGGCCACCATCTCGGCGCTCTCCGTCTCGAGCACCTCGGTGACCACGGGCAGCCCCGTGCGCTTGCGCGCCTCCGCGAGGTACTTGAGCCCCTCCTCCTTCAGTCCCTGGAAGGCATAGGGCGAGGTGCGCGGCTTGAAGGCGCCCCCCCGCAGGATGCGCGCCCCCGACTCCTTGACACGGTCAGCGACCTCGAGCACCTGGGCCTCTGACTCGACCGAGCAGGGGCCCGCCATGACCACGATGTCCTTGCCGCCGATGACCACGCCATTGACGCGCACCTCGGACGGCTCCCGCCGCACTTCCCTGCTCGCCAGCTTGAAGGGCTGCTGGACGGGCATGACCGACTCCACGATCTCGACGGCCTCCAGGAGGCGCAGGTCCGGGCGGCCCCGCTCCTCGCCCACCGCGGCCACGATGGTCTTGAACTCGCCGCGGATGACGTGGGGGGCATAGCCCATCTCGGTCACGCGCCGGCAGATGTCCTCGACGTCGCTGTCCCCGATGCCGCTCTTGAGCACGATGATCATAGCGATCTCCCCAGAACCTCGGCGAGGGGCCGGAGCTCGGACATGAGTTTGCCGAACTTGTCCGGCTTGAGCGACTGGGGCCCGTCGGACAGCGCTTCGGCCGGATTGTTGTGCACCTCGATGATGAGCCCGTCCGCCCCCGCGGCCAGCCCCGCCTTGGCCATGGCCGACACGTATTCCCAGTGCCCCGTGCCGTGCGAGGGATCGACGAGAACCGGGAGGTGCGAGAGCTTCTTGACCACGGGGATGGCGTTGAGGTCGAGGGTGAAGCGCGTGGAGGTCTCGAAGGTCCTGATCCCGCGCTCGCAGAGGATGACGTTGGGGTTGCCGCCCGCCAGCACGTACTCGGCGGAGAGGAGCCACTCCTGGATGGAGCTCGACATGCCGCGCTTGAGGAGCACGGGCTTGCCACACTCCGCCACGCGCTTGAGAAGCGAGAAGTTCTGGATGTTGCGCGCGCCGACCTGGAGGATGTCGGCGTGCTCGGCGACCACGTCGACCTTGTCGGGCTCCATCACCTCGGTGACCACGGGCAGCCCCGTGGCCTTGCTCGCCTCGTGCAGGAGCTTGAGCCCTTCCTCCTCGAGCCCCTGGAAGGCGTAGGGCGAGGTCCGCGGTTTGAAGGCCCCGCCGCGCAGGACGTGCGCCCCGCCGGCCTTGACGCCCTCGGCCACGGCCAGGAGCTGCGGGCGCGACTCGACGGAGCAGGGCCCGGCCATGACCACGAGCTGCTTGCCGCCGATGGGCACCCCGTGGATCCTGAACTGCGTCGATTCCGGGTGCGCCTCGCGGCTCGCCAGCTTGAAGGGCTGGAGAATCCGGACCACGTTCTCCACGCTCTCCAGGGCCTGCAGGGCCAGGAGCTGCTCCTTGGCGCGGTCGTCGCCCACCACGCCGATGATGGTGCGTTCCTCGCCGCGCGAGAGATGCGTCTTGAAGCCCAGGTCCCGCACCCGGCGTGAGACGTCCTCGATGTCCGCCTCGCTCGCTCCTGCCTTCAGCACGATGATCATGGCCGTCCCCCCTGACCGCTCCAGGTCAG
The DNA here is from genome assembly GCA_003220345.1 of Candidatus Rokuibacteriota bacterium. Classification (GTDB taxonomy): domain Bacteria; phylum Methylomirabilota; class Methylomirabilia; order Rokubacteriales; family CSP1-6; genus AR37. The sequence goes on from QHSC01000132.1 coordinate 20,031, forward strand.
AAAAGCAAAAACGCCACGGGTCGCTCGACCCGCGGCGTCTGTCTTCTCACATGGCCACGGGCGGGCGGCTCGTCCGCCCCGTGGCTCCTCGGTTCAGCTCATGGGAGCCAGTGGGCAGACGTGGGGAAAGTAAAAATACCGCCACCCACCCTGCGCGCTCCCCATCCTCACTGCGTTCACTGGCTTGATGCCTCCCATGAAGAAAGTGCCGCCGAGTCTACGTGGTCCGGTCCTCGATGTCAAGTTCCCGGCCCCGGGGCCTCTCCCGAGCCGGGGGTCTCGTCATCGGCCTGGGTCCGCCCCTCCATCCAGGCCACGAGCCGGTGCCGGTAGTAGTAGAGGGGGATGGCCACGGCCGCGACCACGGCCGTGAGCACCGCGACTTCGAGATAGTGACCCGAGGCGGTCTTCGCGCCCTGAGCGGAGAGCACCAAGGTCCCGGGCACTCGCCCGAGCGACGACACGATGGCGAAGACCCAGAAGGGCATGGGCGAGAGACCGAAGAGATAGCAGACGATGTCCTTGGGCAGCCCCGGGATGAGGAAGATGATGAAGCAGACGATGGCGCCCTCGGCCTCCACGATGAAGCCGAGCTTCTGCCACGTCTCTTCCTTGACGAGGTTCTTGACGTAGTGGGCACCCAGCCACCGCCCGAGGGTGAAGGACACGAGCGAGCCGATCGTGAGCCCGATGGTCGAGTACAGGAGCCCGAGCCACTGGCCGAAGAGAAAGCCTCCGAGGATGCCTGTGGCCTCGCCGGGAATGGGCGAGATGATCACCTGCAGCGCCTGGAGCGCGATGAACAGCAAGGGGGCGAGGATCCCCCACTCCGAGAGCGTCTGCTTGAGGAACTGCTTGTCGACGTAGAGGCGGACGAGGTACTGGTAGGCGGGGGCGTCGGTCCACACGAGCCACACGCAGTACCCGATGATGGCCGCGCTCACCAGCGACGCGAGGGCCCAGCGAGAGCCGGAGGTCAGAGCCGCGCTCCCGCCACGCGTGTCATGCCGCGCCCGTTCCCGTCACCAGCGGGTCGGGATCGAAGCGCCCGAACCAGCCATAGCGCGGCCACCAGCGGGGCAGCATGGGCTGTCGCGCCGCTGCCTGCGCCAGCGTGACGAACCACCGCGTGGGCGTGTGCTCGGCCATCCACTGCGCGACGCGCAGGATTCGATAGGGAACGCGATAGCCATCGACGATGGTGCGATACCGATCGAGACCTTCCTGGAGGCCGAGCCGCCCGTCGAGGATCTGCTGCACGATGCGCCCGCACTGGACGCCGAAGTAGAGGGCGGGCCGTATCCCCTCGGCCGTGAGAGGCAGGCACTGCCCCGCGGCATCGCCCACGGCGAAGAGTCGGCCCACGGTGGGGCGGAAGAGCCGGTTCGGGAAATAGGTGCCGTGATACGTGGTGCCCACGGTGCCGCAGTCGCGCAGGAAGCGCTCGAGGGCGGGCTTCAGCTTGGACAGGCCGACGTAGGACCCGAGCCCGATGAGGCTGCCCTTGCCGACGGGAAAGACCCAGCCGAGGCCGCGCGGGATCAACCCGCGATCGAGCCAGAGATGTAGACCCTCACCGGAGAGGTCCGTGTGAGTCTCGAGGCCGAAGGAGAACTGTCCGCCCGCGGCCGTGGCCGTGGCGCCGGAATTCACCACGGCGCGACGCCAGCCGGAGCAGTCGACCACGATGGGCGCGGTGAAGCGTCCTTCCGTCGTCACCACAGCGCCGTCGTCGACCCCGATCACCGAGGTCCGAAGGAAGCGAGCGCGCACCTGCCCCAGCATGCCCAGGCAGAAGCGCTTGTAATCGAAGGTGCAGAAGGGAACGGCCGAGAGGTCGTACGTGACGGACCGCGTCGGGCCGCGCACGGTGAGCTTGTCATGAACCTGCAAGACGCTATCGGCGACGCCGAAGGCCTCAGGCACCCAGAGGGGCGTGCCGCAGGCCGACGTCTGCACGGCACCGATCTCGTTGCGGTCGAGCAGCAAGACTTCGCCGTGAAGCTGCCGAGCCACCGCCAAGCCGGCGAAGCTGCCGCCCACGACGATTGCGTCATAATTTCTGGTGGGCATGCTATCGGATAGTCCGATAGACGCCAGGGGAAGTCAAATATCGCTGGGGCTTGCGCAGCACTCGCATGGCAGCAGCGGGTCAGTCGCTGTAGAGCCCAACGGTATCGCCGTTCGGATCGCGCACATAGACGGCAGGGAGGAGCTACGCCGGACCCGAACGGACGGCGCAAGAGGGCGGAGCCCTCGCTTCCCGGAAGGCGGGGATGCGCTCACGGCCGCGGGCGCCGCGCCGCCTTTCGCCTCGCTTTCGCCGCGCGCCGCACGATGGCCTCGCGCTCGACCGTGGCCGCCTCGATGGGCCTCTTGCTCTTCTTGTTCTTGCCGACGCTCTTTCTGATGCCCATGACAGGATCCAGTGTACTCCAGGGCAGCGACGGCTGCCGCCATGGCGCCGCTCATGCGCGATCGGTCAGGGCGAGCTCGAGATGATTGTGGCAGGCACGGCAATCGAGTCGCCACGTCGGCGCAAATCGGTTGCCCGCGGTAAAATCCTGCTCGAACTTGCACCGGGGACAGACGCCGTGGACACGCACCACCGTCTCGGCATCGCGGACGCGCATCACCCCGGTCACGATGCCGATGAGGAGGAAGCCCGGCACGAGGACGAAGTGAAGCCCCGGGATGAAGATGCAGGCGCCGGCGATCGCCCAGAATGTCCCGGCGCCTCGGAACCCTCGCGTGAGTCGCTGACCCGGGGTCAGGCGCGCGACCGATACCTCGGCATGGCTCGGCATCGACCCGAAGGCGGTGAGGGAAGCGTCGAGCACCTCGGGCTCGATCACGCCGCCGCCGTACGCATGGCCTGGGGCTCGCAAAGCCGCCGCTCGACCGTGGCCCAGTCAACGTTGCGGAAGAATGCGTCGATGTAGCGCCCCTTCTCGTTCGCCGCGTAGTCGCGCATGAAGGCGTGCTCCCAGACATCCATCACGAGGAGCGGCTTGAATCCGGCGGGCACGCCGTCCTGATGCAGGGTCACCCAGTGGTTCGTCACGCGGGCAGTGGCGGGGTCCTGGCAGAGAAGCACCCAGCCCACGCCTCGCATCCCGCCAATGGCCCGGAAGTCCGTCTGCCATCGCTCCACGGAGCCGAAGGCGTCCCGGAGCGCGGCAGTGATGGCGGAGCCGGCGGCCGGACGCGGATCGGCGCCGCCGCGAAGGTTCGAGAAGTAGTACTCGTGCAGGATCATGCCGTTGTACTCGTAGCCGAGACGACGGGTCAGCTCGGCGAACTGCAGGTCGCGGCCCGAGGCGCGGCCCTGCGCGCGGAGGGCGGCCAGCTCGTCGTTGAGAATGTTGACCTGCCGGACATAGCCGGCGTAGAGCACGAGGTGCTCGGCGACCTGCAGGGCGGACAGGCCGTCGAGCCCCTCGAGATTGGCGAAGCGCTGCTCCTGGTAGCCCGTCGCGTTCACATACGTCATTGCCGACTCCTTCTCGTACCGCGATACTGCGGCGCATCAGTGAAGCTCCTACACCAGACACTACGAGTGAAGCATGAGAGAAGGATGAGAGCGAAATGAGAAGGCGCATTCCCAGGGCTGTGAGCTACGCTTACAGGCCCCCGCCACCCTGTGTTATCTCCGGCGAATGCCCAGGGCGGGATTCACCGGCGCCGTCCTCCTCCTGGCCGCTCTGCTTCCCTCGACGGCCCGCGCGCAGACGGTGGGCCAGGTGTTCCAGCGGGCCAATCCCTCCGTCGTCACCATCCGCACAACAGAGCGCGAGATTGCCGGCACCGAGCCCGGCCAGTTCACGGGAGTGGCCGGTCTGGGCTCGGGCGTCTTGATCTCCGCGGACGGCAAGATCATGACGGCCGCCCACGTCGTGCAGCTCGCCGACAAGATCACCGTGGAGTTCCTGAACGGGGAGACCGTGGGCGCCCAGGTCGCATCCAGGAGCGCCTGAGCCGCAAGAAGGCCGGCGAGGCGATCGCCCTCAAGGTCTTGCGCGAAGGGCGCGTTGTCGAGCTCTCCGGCATCAAGCCCTAGCCGGCGGCTGAAAAGGAGTCGCCTGTCAGGAGGCGAGTTTTCGGCGGCGAACTCGCCGGCCGGGAGCCTTCCCAGCATCCGACCCGTCCATGAGGAGCCGCTTGGCCACGAAGTACTTCTTCGGGTGGCGCCGATTCTCACGGGCCCGCTCGCGATAGCGCTCCAGCTGCCGCTCCAGGGCAGCCATGACCCCGTCGAAGGCGAGCCGGGGCGTGGCGGCCACGTGCTCGATGTGAATGGCGGGACGATAGGGGACGCGAAGATCCACCGCGCAGCGCAAGGCCAGGCCGCCCTTGGGACCGTCATCGTCGAAGAAGGTCACGCGAGCGCGGATGGGGGCGGCCTTGATGGTCTCGAGCGCCGCGCCGACGAGCCGGCCCACGCGCCCCCGTAGCATCGGATCTCTCTCCAGCCCTTGGATGTCGACCTTCATGGCTTCCCTCCGAGGGCGACGCCGGCTAGCGGCCGCGCACGGTCAGCACGGGGCACCGGGCCCCTGCCACCACGCGAGATGCGACGCTGCCGAGAAAGAGCCGGACGAGGCCCGTGCGTCCGTGCGTCCCGATCACGATGAGGTCGGCCTTCCGGCGGCGCGCCGCGCGGAGGATCTGATCGTCGGCCACTCCCTCTACGAGGAGCGCGGTCGCGCGGGCCCCCGCCTTGCGGGCCTTGACCTGCAGCGCGGCCAGCCGCTTCTCGGCGTATTTCCGCGCCGAGGCTTCGAGGTCCTCGTAAACCTGGGGGGCGACATAACCCTCGCCGCCGATGGGCATGGGCGGCGCGAGCACGTGAAGAAGGAAGAGCTGAGCGCGGTCGGCCCGAGCCAGGGCCACGGCCCGCGCGAACGCCGCACTCGAGGCGCCGGAGAAATCCGTCGGATGAAGGATGCGCCGCCACTTGATCATGGATGCCCTCCCGGGAGCGCTGACTCCTACCCGGAGCATAGCATGCCGTCGCCGGCGGCCCGGCGTGGGCCTCAATGCGGGCGCGGGCGCGCCGCATGATCTCCTCCGTATTCCATGCGATAGCGGGTGCGGCGGGCGGCTTCCAGGGCGGGCGTGCTGAGCGAAAGCGTGGCGGTCCCGCCCGGCTCTATGCGCGTCGGCACCGGCACCGCGGATTTCGCCCAGAGAATCTTCCCGAAGAAATCATAGAACTCCACGGTGACCCGGAGCACGCGCACGGGACGCAGCCCACTGTTCCTGAGCAGGGCGACGTGCTGGACGGACGGCGCATGGTGGGCGTTGGGCCTCTTCTGGACGGCGGCCGGCGTGCGCGTCTCCTGGACGACCACCACGGGGTCGCCGTCCGTCGCGAGCGCGGGACGGGCGAGGGTCGCGAAGGTCAGGAGCAGGAAGGCGGAGCACCAGTACCTCATGCTCCGGGACGCTAGGACGCCGACGCGACGCCGTCAATGTCCCGAGTTCGATACGCGAGCTCGAGGGACTAGTCGAGCTCGACGTCCGGCTCTTTCGTCAGCAGGTCTGGCACGGTCTTGCCTGACTTCTTCAGGCTGTCGACGCGGTCCTTGATGGTGTCGCGATAGCACGCGGTGAACTGCCGGATCTCGCCGCGGGAATCGGCGTCGGCGTGGACCTTGACATTGCCGTCGAGGTCGACCTGGTCCACGTGGAGCGTGTGGTAGCGGCTCTCGCAATGCCCCGCCGCGTCCAGGAAAATGTCATGGCTGAGCCGCTGCTCCGGGGTCATGCTGACGCAGCCGGCGCCAAGTAACGCGAGCCCCGCGAGAATCCCGTGCGCAGTGCGCATGTCGTTCCTCCGCTATACTGCGGCGCATCCTAGCAATCTCTGCCACGCTCCGGTAGGGGGGTGCACGATGCTGACGGCGGACGAGATCATCGCGCGGCTGGGCCTCCGGCCGCATCCGGAAAAGGGAGGCTTCTTCGCCGAGACCTATCGTGCGGCAGAGCGCCTCGAGGCCTCTGGGCTCCCCCCTCGCTACGGCGGGCCCCGCGCGGTCAGCACTGCGATCTATTACCTGCTGACACCCGAGACCGTCTCGGCCCTCCACCGCCTCGCCTCCGACGAGGTCTTCCATTTCTACCTGGGGGACCCGGTAGAGATGCTTCACCTGCTGCCGGATCGGTCCCACCGGGTGCTTACGCTGGGACACGATCTGGCGGCGGGCATGACACTCCAGGTGGTGGTGCCTGCCGGAGTGTGGCAGGGCGCGCGGCTCGCGGCCGGCGGGCGATGGGCGCTCCTCGGCTGCACGGTGGCGCCGGGCTTCGAGTTCGCGGACTACGAGCACGGGCGCCGCGGACCCCTCGTGCGAGCGTTCCCGGGCGTGCGTGACCTCATCGTCGCGCTCACGCGCTATGATAGCCAGCATGACGCCGCGAGCTGACGCGGGCTCGCATCGGGTGCTCTGGGGATTGGCGCTTGCCGTGATCGTGCTGGCGGCGTTCTTCGGGGGCATGCTCGTCGAGCGCCTGCGTCTGGACGCCAAGCGAGACGAGGTGATCCAGCGGTACAATCGCGTGCTCCAGGAGCACCGGGAGCAGCAGATGCGCGCCGAGAAAGCCGCCTCGCGCTAGCCGGCTGTTTCAGTATTCTCCCTCACGAGCAGGAAGTTCTCTAGCCTGTCGGGGTCTGGTCGTACTTGAGGACCCGCACCTTCTCCATCGTGATGAGCCCACCCCGCATCATCCCGTCCACCGCTGGCAGCACGGCCTCCAATCGCTCCTGCGAATCCACGACCTCGATGACGAGGGGCAGGTCGGCGGAGAGGCGCAGGATATTCGCCGTGTGCACCACGGAATTTGCCCCGAAGCCGGCGACGGCGCGCAGCACGGTGGCCCCCGCCAGGCCCCGCGTTCGAAACAGCTCGAGCAGCGCGGCGTGCAGCGGGCGGTGCTCCCAGCGGTCGCTCTCGCCGACGAAAATGCGCATCAGGACCTGCTCTCCGTCCAGCTTCCGCATGGCTACAGTCCTCCCTTCCATCCGACCACGAGCCGTCCCAGGCCGAGGCCGAGCACGCAGACGACGAGGCAGAGACAGGTCGTGAGCACGATGTTGGCGGCCGCTCCCAGCCACGATCCATTCTCGATCAGGCGGATCGTCTCGTAGGAGAAGGACGAGTACGTCGTGAGGCCGCCCATGACCCCGATCGTGAGCACGAGACGAGTCGTCTCGGGAATGGCGAGGGTCGTGAGTCCCACCTGTTGAATGAACCCGATCAGGAACGAGCCGAGCACGTTGATGATAAGCGTGCCATAGGGGAACTCCGGGCCAAGCCAGCGCGCAGCCAGTCCGCCTATGAGATATCGGGCCCCCGTCCCCACGGCGCCGCCCAGACAGATCAGCAGGAGGCGCACGGGGCGCGGTTCAGTCGAGAGGGGGACGCCGCGTGGCCCACGGGTGCGCAGCTTCGAAGGCCGCCGAGGCGGCGAGGACAGCGCGCTCGGCGAAGCGGCGCCCGACGATCTGCAATCCCACCGGCAATCCCGCCGCCGTGAAGCCCACGGGCACCGTGGCCGCGGGCTGCCCGGTGAGATTGAAGGGGAAGCAGAACGGGATCCAGCCGAGGGGGGAGACGGGCTCGCCGTTGATCTCCTTGACGGCGGGGCGCGCGACGGGAAACGGCGGCACCGCCACCGTGGGCGTGATCAAGAGATCGAAGCGCGCGAGGAAGCGCTGCACCTCGGTCCAGAGCTCGTGCCGCCGGCGCGCGGCGGCCAGGTACTGATCGATGGTGACCGTCCGGCCATGCTTGAGTAGGGCCACGAAGCTCCGGTCGAGCTGCTCAGCCGCGTCGTCGAGCCGCTGTCCCCACGCCGCGTGGGTCTCCGCCGCGCCGATCGTCCGGAAGATCTCCTCCGGATCGTCCCAGCCAGGTGACACCACTTCGACATGACAGCCCAGGCTCTCGAATCGCTCCGCCGCCTCGGCGCACAGCTCGGCGACTTCTGGATCCACGCGCGCATAACCCAGATCCGCCGACCAGCCCACGCTGAGGCCCTCGAGTCCGTTCTCGCAGGCCGCGAGGAAGGGCGACCCGCTGTCGGCGGGCAATGACCAGCGGTCGCGATCGTCGGGCCCCGCCAGGACGTCGAGCATGAGGGCGGCGTCACGCACCGTGCGCGTCATCGGCCCCGTCACGGAGAAGTTCTGCCATCCGGGGAAGGTCGGTCCGTGAGGCACGCGCCCGAAGGAAGGCTTGAGTCCGTAGATCCCGCAGAAGGCCGCAGGAACCCGGATCGACCCGCCGCCGTCGGTGCCGAGGGCGAGCGGTCCCATTCCCGTCGCGGCCGCGACCGCCGCGCCGCCGCTCGAGCCGCCCGGGGTGAGGGACGGGCTCCAGGGATTGCGCGTGATGCCGAAGAGGGGATTGTCGGTCACGCCCTTGTGACCAAACTCCGGCGTATTGGTCTTGCCGAGGATGATCGCGCCCGCTCCCTTGAGGCGCTCGACGGAGACGGCATCCTCCTCCGGCACGTGGTCGGCGAAGAGGCGCGAGCCGCCCGTGGTCAGCACGCGGCGCGTGAAGACGAGGTCCTTGATCGAGACGGGCACGCCGTGCAGCGGTCCGAGCTCTTCTCCGATCATGACGGAGACTTCGGCGGCCTGGGCGGCGTCCCGCGCTTCCTCGGCGGTGATGGTGCAGTAGGCGTTGAGGGCGGGATTGTGGCGCTCGATGCGCGCGAGGGCGGCGTCGACGGCATCGACCGGGGAGACCTTGCGCGCGCGGATCAGCGCGGCAAGCTCGAGCGCGGGAAGCCAGATGAGGTCGTCGGCGGCCACGGGTCTAGTGAGCCACCCGGGCGACCAAGACGACCTCGGCGCACGCGACACAAAACACGGCGGCGCCGATCAGGAGAGCACGCACGCGTCGAATTGTATCATCATCGTGACCATGGACCGCGCCGCCCCCGCTCGCTTGGCCGCCTGGCTGGACCGCGCGGAGATACTCGCCCTCGATCCGCCGCGACTCGAGGCTCTCCGCGACTCGCTCAGCGCGCCCGACCCCCCGATCTGGGTCGGACGCTGGGGCACGCTCGTCGGCTTCGAGGCGGGACCGGCTCACCGGCGCCTCGTGCAGTTCGATCGCCACGGTCACCTCGTAGCCGCGCTCCGATGGTCGCCCGACGGCGAGCTGCGCTGGGCCCGCTGCCGCACGGCGGCAGGGGCCTGGATCGGCGTGGAGCCTGGCGTGGCGACGCATCCGGGGTGGGGTCGATCGGATCAGCTCTGGCTTCTGGACGGCGCGGAGCCCTGGCGTCCGGTCGAGCCCCTCACCGTCTTCCGCTCGCTCGAGTGGGCGCGCCTCGACCACATCCCCCCGCTGGCCGAGCCGGGCCGCTTGCCTCATGGCGCGGGCAGCGCCGTGCTCAACCTCGTGGCCGCGCTCATGAAGGACCAGGGCGTGGCCCGCGTGCGGTATCGCGGTCCCTTCCCGTCGGAGCGGCTCTTCACCACGCTGCTGGAATGCTTTCGCTATGACCCGCGCCAGACGCTGCCGCTCGAGCGCTTCGTGGCGGACGGCGGTCTCGACTGGCTTCCCGCGCCGTACGAGAGCCATCGGGTCGCGCCGTGGGTGACCGTGAGCTTGCGCGAGAGCATCGACACCGTCACGGCCGACGGCATCACCTTCTCGCGGCCGGACTGGCAGGGCGTGGCGCGCCGCGAGCCGCGCGTGGTCCGGGTGGACGGCGAGCGCGTTCGCTGCTCCTTCTGGGTCCTCGGCGGTCCGCTCGAAGACCGGCTCGTGCTCGACCAGGCGGGGGAAGTGCTGGAGGCGCCCGCGGCCAAGGAACCAGAGGCGGCGCCGGCGCCCTTGTCCCCCGTCTGGAACACGGCCCTCGCCGACCTCATCGCGCGCGAGAGCGCGGCTCCCCTCGCCGCCGCCATCAAGGAGGTGCTCCGAGATGTGGCCATCGAGTGGGGCGCCGTGCCGGACGACCTGCTTCGCGCCTGGGATCGCCGTATCCGATTGAGCGGGAGACTGCGGGAGGCGGGTCAGGCCTCCCTGCGCGGCGCGGCACCCGGACAGGAGCGCGCGGAGCAGGCGCTCCGCTTCATCCTGGAAGTGGCGCGTCTCCTCGGCCCCGAGATCAGGACCCGGGCCCAGGCTCTCCTCGAAGCGCTTCCGGAGAGCGAGCAACGGCGGAGACTCGAGGCGGCCGCCGCCGAGCCGCCCCCCGAGCTGGATGATGTCCTCGACGAATCCGTGGGGAAGCTGATTGCCCTGGTGGCGCGAAGCGCCTGACGACTAGGCGTGCTTGGCGGAGAGGATCAACCAGGCATTCAGGCCGACGAAGGCCATCACCGACAGGAGGGAGAGCGTGAAGTAGGCGAGGTAGACGACTTCCTGCCGCCGGAACCGCCCCAGGGCCAGCCGCTTCAGGAACGTGCCGCGCATGAACTGCGAGGACTCCTGGGAAAGGCGCGGCATGCCCACCGCGTCTTCGAGCACGTGGTAGCCGTCCATCTCGAGGAAGGAGAAGGGATAGATGCAGACGATGAACGACTGCAGCTGCAAGACGGCCGAGGCCGCCACGCAGGCCTGCAGGAGCCCCGGGCCGAGCGCGTTGGCCCAGATGACGCCGAGCATGCCCAGGACGAGGTGCACGGTGGGACCCGCCAGGGCATTCACCACGCGCGCGCGGCGCGAGGCCATGAAGAGGTCGGTGACGTCGGCGTAGAAGGTCGGCACGACCAGGTGGTGGACGATGAAGCCGACTTCCTTGACGCGGCGGCCATAGTGCACGCAGGCGAGCGCGTGCACGAGCTGGTGAAGGGCCACGGTGAGGAAGAAGGCGAGCTTGAGGGCGATGATGGCCACGATGGCGTGGTGCCCCAGCGCAGAGCTGATGGCGCCGAGATCGTTCCAGAGGTGGACGAGGGCGCGCGTGCCGAAGGCCGTCAGGACGATGAGGCCGATCACCGCGGCCGGCGTGAAGAGGAGCCAGCCGCCCCAGCGGTGGATCCGCTCGAAGAGGTCGTTCCAGCGGCGGCTCGACACGTTGAGGCGTTCGATGGCGTGGATCCCCGCTTCCATGGCCCGCGCGGCGGGATTGCGCCGGTTGCGCGCGAGGATGTCGCGGAGCCGCGACATCGGCCGGAGGGTGAGCAGGTCGGCGAGCAGGAGCTTGCGGATCAGCTGGGGAATCTTCTCGAAGTCGAAGGAGCCGTAGCGCATGACGTAGGCCACGGCGATGTCCTGCATGCTCACGCGCCCGTCCATCTGCTGCCACAGGAAGCGCTCTTCCTCGTCGAGCTGGAGATAGTTCTCGGCGCGGCGGCTCTTGAGCACGTACTTCTTGGTGCCGGGAACGCCCGACGGCAGCTGGGCCAGCTCCCACTGGTCGTCGGGGAGCCGCTGGGGGCGGAGCTGGAGATAGGCGGCCGGGCTCGCGATCTCCCGCGTCTCGAAGCTCTCGCCGTCCTCCGAGCGGACGAGGAGCTCGAGCCGGGCGGGCTGGCGGGGCGCCGCGCCGGGAGCGGTCAATCCTGCCTGAGGGCCGGGCTCGCTCACCGGGACGAGCCTCCGCTCTTGCGCTCGGCATCGAGCCCCGTCGCCTCGAGCCCCCACCGGGTCACCTCGCTCACGAGCTGGCTCGACTGGACGAGCCGGCGGATCAACACGACCACGAGCTGCTGGAAGAGACGGGCGGCATCCTTCGGATTGGCCTCGATGAACTCGTTGATGCTCTTCCGGTCCAGCGAGAAGAGCGAGGCCTCGTTCTCGGCCTGGATGGTGGCGGTGCGTATGGGCTCGTCGCCGAACACGCTCATCTCGCCGAAGACATCGCCGGCCTGAAGTCGGCTCAGGATCTGCTCCACGCGGCCGCTCACGACCTTGGAGACCAGGATGGTGCCGGTGCGGATGAAGAACATCTCCTCGCCGGGATCGCCCTCGCGAAACAGCACTTCGCTCTTGCGGAGGCGGCGCTCGCGGAGCCGCGGCCAGAGCGCCACGAGCTGGGGTTCCTCGAGGTCCTTGAGGAGACTGATCTCACGGAGGAAGGATAGGTCGGCCGACTTGGCCACGTGAGGGATCCGCGCTACATGGCCCAGCGCTTCATGAGCACGGCCTTGGCGGCGCGTGCGCGCTCAGCCGTGGGCGCCTGTCCCACGCGACCCAGAGCCTGGACCACCATGGCGCGCTCGTCGTCCGAGAGCACATAGTCGGCCAGGGTCGCGCCGGGATCGCGCACGAGCTCGTCCAGGAAGTCCGGATCGGTCATGACCCGTCCCACCAGGTCCCGGAAACCCAGCAAATCCATACGCCCCCTTGGCTGACATGAAGAACCCGGCGGGCTGGATCTCTCTGACCGCCGGTTGAGATCTCGTGAACGCTTCCGGCCGACTCGCGGCACGGATCGGGCACAAGCTGCAGTATAGCCTAGTTGCCGTCATCGTTGGAATGGCGCCCGAGAGCACGACGGGAGGGAGAATCCGATCAACCAGAAGCGCAATAAACGCACATCATTGGCGGAAACCGAGATCCGCCAAGACGAACCGACGATCCGGGGGACTACTTTCCGCCGACCGCGACCTTGCTGCCCGCCCCGCTCACGGACACGAGCGCGCTGGTCGGGCTCACGTACTTGATGGCCCCGAGGCTCGGGTTCTTCACGGCGCCGTCGGCGATGGAGACGTTGGCGACGGTGGCTCCGTTC
>QHSC01000334.1 GCA_003220345.1 Candidatus Rokuibacteriota bacterium
TCGTGCTCGCCGGCGCGCGGGACGGACTCCCGCGCGGTGTAGCCCATCTGCCCCAGCACCTCCCGCACCGTCTCGAGCAGCGACTCGAGGGCCACGCCCGGGGCGGCATAGCCCCGGCCGAGCATCCAGAAGCAGCCGGCGGCGAGCACGACGGGCAGGAGGAGCACGGCGTCGAGGGCATTGCTGTTGACGCCGGTGGCCGAGCGCAAGGGCAGGCGCGGCAGCATGAGCATGACGATCGTGAGCACGGCGGCCCGCGTCCAGTAGAGGTGGTGAGCCGTGAGCAGGAACGGCTTCTTCAGCCGCGCCGCATGAAGCCCGATGCTCATCTCGACGATGCCCGCGGCGCCGAGCAGCGCCACCGCGAGCCACGGGGCGAAGAGCACTTGACCTCCTTCCGGCGGTAGCCGGGATCAGGATGGATGCGGCAAGAAGGTAGCAAGAAGCGGGCGCCCTGGGACGAATTTAGTCCCGGCCGCCCTCTTGACCTCCGCGGGGCCGCCGGGCGACTATCCGCACGGGCTGCCTGACGCTGGCGCCGCCCCTGAGGGCCCGCGCGCATCCGAGTCTCCCCCGAGGAGTGACGCCGTGCTGAAGAAGGTCATCCCCGTCGAGGATGCGATCTCCGTGCTTCACGACGGTGACGTGCTCGCCACCACCGGCTATGGCGGGCACGGCGTTCCCGAGCAGCTCCTCGTCACGCTGGAAAAACGCTTCGTGGAAACGGGCACGCCCCGGGGCCTCACCCTCGTCCATTCCACTGGTCAGGGCGACGGCCAGGACAAGGGCCTCAATCACCTCGGACACGAGGGCCTTCTGCGGCGCGTGATCGGCGGGCATTTTGGGCTCGCCCCCAAGATCGTCCAGCTCGTCCTCACGGACAAGGTCGAAGCCTACAACCTGCCCGAAGGCGTCATCGCCCACATGTACCGCGACGTGGCCGCGGGCAAGCCGGGCACCGTTTCCAAGGTGGGCCTCGGCACCTTCGTGGATCCGCGCATCGAAGGCGGCAAGATGAATCGCGTCACCCGCGAGGACCTCGTCGAGCTCATGACCATCGGCGGCGAGGAGTATCTATTCTACAAAGGGACGCCCATCAACGTGGCCTTCATCCGGGGCACCACCGCCGACCCCGACGGCAACATCACCATGGAGCGCGAGGCGCTCATCCTCGAGAACCTCGCCATGGCCCTGGCCGCGAAGAACTCCCACGGTTACGTGATCTGCCAGGTCGAACGCGTGGCTGCCGAAGGCACTCTCGACTCGCGCCAGGTGCGTATCCCCGGCGTGCTCGTGGACGCGGTGGTGGTGGCGGAGCCGCGGCATCACATGCAGACCTGGGGTATCCAGTACAATCCCGCCCTCTCCGGTGAGATCCGGATTCCCACGAGGATGCTGCCCGCCCTTGTCCTCGACGACCGGAAGGTCATCGCGCGTCGGGCAGCCATGGAGCTCCTGCCGAGCAGCGTGGTCAACCTCGGCATCGGCCTCCCCGACATCGTGGGACACGTGGCCAACGAAGAGCGGATCCACGACCTGATGACGCTCACCGTCGATCCCGGGGTCATGGGCGGAGTGCCGGCGAGCGGCCCGGAATTCGGCGCGGCCATCAACTGCCAGGCCGTCATCGACCACTGCTCGCAGTTCGACTTCATCGACGGGGGAGGGCTCGACGCGGCCTTCCTGGGCTTCGCGGAGTGCGACGGCACCGGCAGCGTCAATGCAAGCCGCTTCGGCAACCGCATCGCCGGTTGCGGCGGCTTCATCAACATCAGCCAGAACAGCAAGAAGGTCGTCTTCATGGGCAGCTTCTGCGCGGGAGGCGCCGACGTCTCCGTGCGGGAGGGCCGGCTCCACATCGCCAAGGAAGGCAAGCTGACGAAGTTCGTCGAGCGCGTCGGCCAGATCACGTTCAGTGGACCCGGGGCCGCCGGCCGCAAGCAGGCCGTGCTCTACGTCACCGAGCGCTGTGTCTTCCGCCTCACCCGCGAGGGGCTCGCCCTGGTCGAAGTGGCGCCGGGCGTCGACCTCGAGCGCGACATCCTGCGCCATCTTCCCTTCCGGCCCCTCGTCGAGCGGCCCGCCCTGATGGCCGCGGCCCTCTTCCTGCCCGAGCCCATGGGGCTCCGCGACCGGCTCCTCGACATCAACATCGACGAGCGCCTCTCCTACGACCCGGTGACGAACACCGTCTTCATGAACTACTCCGGCATGCGGGTGCGGAGCGAGGAGGACATCAAGATCATCACCGCCGCCGTGGACCGGCTGCTCGAGCCGGTGGGCCAGCGGGTGAACTCGGTCGTCAACTACGAGGGCTTCTCGGTGGACGACGATGCCATGCAGGCCTACATGGACGCCGTGAAATACGTCGAGGAGAAGTACTACCTCAAGGTCTCCCGCTTCACGAACAGCGGCTACTTGCGCCTGAAGCTCGCCAAGGAGCTGGAGAAGCGCCAGGTCACCTCGCAGGTGTTCGAGACGCGGCAGCAGGCCGATCGCGCGCG
Organism: Candidatus Rokuibacteriota bacterium; assembly: GCA_003220345.1. Classification (GTDB taxonomy): domain Bacteria; phylum Methylomirabilota; class Methylomirabilia; order Rokubacteriales; family CSP1-6; genus AR37. The sequence goes on from QHSC01000334.1 coordinate 2,505, forward strand.
GGAGACGTGACAGCGCGCGTCCCCTCCGAGCTACCTAGTGGAAGTCGTGGGAGGGCAGCCGTCCCAGCTCGGAGCGAAGGGGCTGGATGCGCCCCGCCCGCACCGAGATGACATCGTCGCGGTGCTCGAGCGTGCCTTCGACGTAGAGGAAGGGCTCCTGCACCAGGACGAGCCGATAGCGGTGGAAAAGGGGCGGGGGCACGACCACGTTCACGAGCCCCGTCTCGTCCTCGAGATTCAGGAAGACGAAGCCCTTGGCGGTGCCGGGCCTCTGGCGAACCACCACCGCTCCCGCCACGCGCACGGCCCGGCCGTCTTTGAGCCCCGGCAGTTCGATGGCGCGGGCCACCCGCAGACGCTCGAGCCGCTCACGGTGGAAGACCATCGGATGAGGGCCCAGGGTGAGCCCGGTGCCCTCGCAGTCAGCCACGAGCGCCTCCTCGGCCGTCATCGACGGTAGCGGCGAAGGCGAGGGCGGCCCCGGGATACCCTCGTAGAGCGCGCCGGCCGGCCGCGCCGCCAGCTCGATCTCCCAGAGCGCCGCCCGGCGCTCGAGCCCGAGGCTGCCCAGCGCGCCCAGCTCGGCCAGCCGGGTCAGCTCATCGTGGTGGAGCCCCGCGCGGCGGACGAGATCGTCGGCAGAGGCGAAGGGGCGTAGGCGCTCGATGCGTCGGCCCGCTTCTTCACGCAACCCACGGACATACCGCAGCCCGAGCCGCACCGTCCCGTCGGCCTCGATCGCGCAGAGCCAGTCGGAATGGTTCACGTCCGCAGGGTGGATGGTCTGCCCGTGCCGCGCGGCATCGCCCACGATGGTGGCGGGATGATAGAAACCCATGGGCTGGTTGTTGAGCAGCGCCGCATAGAAGGCCGCGGGGTGGTGCGCCTTCAGATACGTGCTGGCATAGGCGAGCAGCGCGAAGCTGGCCGCATGGCTCTCAGGAAAACCATAGAGGGCAAAAGCGGTGATGGAGCGGATGATGGCCTCGGCCGCCTCGCCCGAGATACCCTGCTCCGCCATGCCCGCCCGGAGCTTCTTCTCCACCTCGTCCATGGCCTGCTTGCGCCGCTTGAAGCCGAAGGCGCGGCGCAGCTCTTCTGCCTCGCCCCCCGTGAAGCCCGCCGTGGCCATGGCCATGCGCAGGAGCTGCTCCTGGAAGAGCGGCACGCCGAGGGTGCGTCTCAAGATGGGCTCGAGATTCGGATGCGGCACGGTCACGGGCTCGCGTCCGGCGCGTCGCCTCAGATACGGATGCACCATGTCGCCCACGATGGGCCCCGGACGGATGATGGCGACCTGCACCACGAGGTCGTAGAAGCATTTCGGCTTGAGGCGCGGCAGGGTGGCCATCTGGGCGCGGCTCTCCACCTGGAAGACCCCGACGGTGTCGGCCTTCTGGAGCATGGCGTAGACGGTCGGATCGTCGGGGGGCAAATGCGCCAGGTCCACGTGACCGCCGCGCCGGCGGATCATGCCGATGGCATCCTCGAGCAGCGCCATCATGCCCAGTCCGAGAAGATCCACCTTGATGATGCCCATGGAGGCGCAGTCGTCCTTGTCCCACTGCACGACCGAGCGCCCGGGCATGGTCGCCGGCTCGAGGGGGACGCAGCTGTCGAGCCGGCCCTGGCAGATGACCATGCCGCCCGAGTGCTGGCCGAGGTGCCGGGGCAGATCCTGGATGGCCGTCCAGAGATCGGCGAAGTGACGCATGACCGGCTGCGCGGGATCGCAGCCGGCCTCCCGAAGATGCGCGAGGAGACTATCGCCGGGATCCTTGTACTCCCAGTTGCTGACGAGCGCGGACAGACGATCGCACAACGCGGGGGGAAGCCCCAGCACCTTCCCCACTTCTCGCGCCGCGCTCCGGCCGCGATAGGTGATGACATTGGCCGTCATGGCCGCGCCCAGGCGCCCATAGCGCTCGTAGACGTACTGGATGACCTGCTCGCGCCGGTCGCCGCTCGGCAGATCGAGATCGATGTCCGGCCATTCGCCGCGCTCCTCGGAGAGAAAGCGCTCGAAGAGGAGCTCCATCCCCACCGGATCCACCGCGGTGATGCCGAGAGCATAGCAGACCGCGCTGTTGGCGGCGGAGCCCCGTCCCTGCACCAGGATGCCGTGGCGACGGCAGAACTCGACCAGGTCCCAGACGATGAGAAAGTAGCCGGACAAATCGAGGCGGGCGATCAGGTCGAGCTCGCGCTCGATCTGCCGTCTCGCCTTCTGGGCCAGCGGGCCCGCGCCGTAGCGCTGCCGCGCCCCTTCCTTGCAGAGCGCGCGGAGCCAGCCGATCGGCGTCTGACCCGTCGGCAGCGGGTAGTCGGGGAAGCGATAGCCCAGGTGCTTGAGGGTGAAGCCGAGCCGCAGCGCCAGCTCGCCCGTGTTGGCCACGGCCGACGGGCAATCGGCAAAGAGCCGCTCCATCTCGCGGCCGGGCTTGAGGAAGCGCTCGCTGTTGCGCGCGAGCAATCGCCCGGCCCGGTCGATCGTCGTGCCGTGCTTGATGCAGGTCAGCGTGTCCAGCAATGGGCGATCTCCGCGGGCGATCATGAGGGGGGCATTGCTGGCGAGAAGGGGCAATCCCAGCCGCTCGGCTTCGGCACGCAGCCATTCATTGCGCGCCTCCTGCTCGCGGGAGAGATCGCGCTGGAGCTCGGCGTAGACGCCGAAGCGGCCGAAGAGGCCGGCGAGCCTGTCGAGCGTCGCGCGGGCGGCCTCATGCCCGCCGTGGGCGAGGGCCGCGGCGACGGGCCCGGAGGCGCCGCCGGTGAGACAGACGAGCCCGCCCACATGCTCTTCGAGATCGTCCCAGCCCGCGGCACCCTCGCATTTGGCCGCGCGCATCTTGACGCGCGTCAGCAGACGGCAGAGATTCTTGTACCCTTCCTGGTCTTCCACGAGGAGGGGCAGCCTGCCGCCGTCCATCAGGCTGACCTCGGCGCCGACCAGCGGCGTGATGCCAAGACGCGTGCAGGCGCGGTAGAAGGCCGGCGCTCCGTACACACCGTCGGTGTCCACGAGGGCCAGGGCCGGCTGCTCGAGGGCGACGGCGCGTCCCGCCAGTGCCTCGGGCAGCGCCGTCGCCTCGAGGAAAGAAAATGCGCTCTTGGCATGCAGCTCGACGAACATTGGCGTGCTTCCCCCTCACCCTGCCCTCTCCCCTTTGGGGAGAGGGCAGGGTGAGGGGTCAGTCATAGATGGCTTCGAGGCGCCAGCCGCGCCCGTCACGCGCGAGGCGGCACAGGGTGCCGTCGCCCAGCTCCACATCCCACTCGTCCTGGACGAAAGCGTCGTCCGTCCACCACTCGCCCGAGACGCGCCATGGGCCCGCGCCGGTGACGATTCGGCCCGCGAGTCCGATCGCGCGGAGGTGAGTGGGCACGCCGGCGGCGAGCGTCACCTGCGCGGGGCGCGGTGGTCTCATTCTCCGCACGGCGAGAACCGCCACCTGATCTATCTCAGCACTCGCCTCGCCGCTCTTGCGGCTCAGCTCGAACTGCGGCCCCCTCCCTCGATGGGGAAGAGGGATTCCATTTTCTCGCCGCAAGCCTCTGGCCCTCTCTCCCTGCAAGGGGAACAAAACGAACGGGGTCATCTGCATCGCGTCGGGGCGGTGGCTGTCCAGGAGCTCGGGCGCGCCGATGCCGGAGGCGCCCACGAGACCGCTCAGGCGCGCCAGCGCGGCGGTGAGCAGGCGCGGGCTCGGGCCCGGCGGCTCATCGAAGCGCGGCTGCGCCTTCGGTGCGCGCAGGGGATGCGCGCGGAGCGTGATCCCCTCGACGGCGGCATGCGGCGGCCGGGCCGCGAGGGAGGCGCGGAGCAGCGCGGCGGCCGCCGCGGGATCGGCCAGCGGTGCCGCCGGCGCGCAGAAGCCCTCGTGCTCCGTGCGGTCGGCCAGGCGACAGGTCCATGCGAAGGCATCAGCCGTGAGCTCGTCGCGGCGGAGGCGCGCGCAGAGCGCTTCGGCCAGCCCCGCCATGAGATCGCCGAGCGGCTCGAGCGCCTCGATTCCCCAGGCGCATTCCGCCGATTCTTCGAAGACGGGCGGGGGCGTCCAGAGGCGGAGCGGCGTGGGATCCTCACCACGCGCCAGTCGTTGAAGGCGCGGGCCCTCGTCGCCCAGCCTCTGCGCGAGCCCGCGCGCGGGAAGATCGGCCAGCTCGCCGAGCGTGCGGATGCCCCAGCGGGCGAGGCGGGCGGCCATCTCGGGCCCCAGATCGAGGAGGGCCAGCGGCGCCACTCCAAGTCTCCCCGCATCCCGCCCAGGCGGCACGATGGTGACGCTTTCTCCGGCGCGGGCCGCGAAGCGCGCGCCCGCGCGACTGCCCGCGATACCGACACGCGCCGTCCATCCACGCTCGGCCACGGCCTGGAGAAGCCGGCGCGCCAGCTCCTCTTCGCCGCCCCAGAGCCTGCCAAGCCCGCGGAGGTCGAGAAAGACGATGCCCGGCGCGACGTCTTCCACCGAGGGGGAATGGCGCAGGGCGATGTCGAGGAGAGCGGACTGCACCGTCGCGTCGGCATCCGGCACATGCAGGCAGGCGATGCGTATCATGTCCGCCACTCGAGGAGCCAGGCGCGCCCGGGCCTGGTCAGGGCCGGGTCGGAGCGCGAGCGGACCACGCGCGCCTCGGAGACGAGCCCGCCCAGCCGCCGCGGCCGCGGAGCGCCAAATCGGTTCTGGGGGGAAGCGGCGCCGCTCCTCCCCCAGACCCCCCCACCGCATTGACTATTCCAGCGCGCGCGCACGCGGCGCACCGACACCACCAGCGCGGCAGCCGAGCCCAGGAGATGCCGCGGCCCCCGAACGACGAGCATGCTTTCGCCGTTCGCGACGGCGCGCTGGAGACGCACGCCCATCCCTGGCGGCGCGGAGGCCGACTCACCCACATCGAGCGCGATGGCGGCAAACCCCGGGCAACGGAGCAGGAGATCCGTCGCGCGCCATGCCACGGGCAGACGCCCGCCGCAGCGCACCCAGAGCAGGCTGTGAAGATCGAGCCCAGCGCGGGCAGCCACGGCGGGATCGAGTGAGTCGGAGGCGTCCACGAGCGCGGTGACTCCCCCGCGCGCGGCGCGGGCCAGGAGCGCCAGGAGCAGGCTGCTGCCCCCGGAGGATCGAGGGCCGACGATCTCGCTGAGCCGGCCCTGGGGGAAAGCCTGCAGCAAGTCATCGAGCCCCTCGGGGTCCAACCCTGGCGGGGGTAAGGACTCGATCGAGGTGGCCATAGCGCTCCCTAATTAAGGAGTGCCTAGATTACCCATCATGTGTTGAGTAACACAAGATCAAAATAGAGGGGAGAAAGCGGGGGGACGCTACAAGATATAGAAAGCTAGACACCTTTCCCGGCAGCCGTTAAGGAAGCATCCGTGG
>QHSC01000419.1 GCA_003220345.1 Candidatus Rokuibacteriota bacterium
CCGGGCGACGATGTAATCTACAAGACGCGGTTCAGCGGGTTTTTTGGGACCGACCTGGACGCGCGCCTTAAGAAGTTGGGGGTGAAGCATCTCGTCATCACGGGTTGCACCACGAGTATCTGCGTGGATTCGACAGTCCGGGACGCGATGTTCAGGGACTACCTATGCGTCTTGTTAGCAGACTGCATGAGCGAGCCAATCGGGCATGGATTGCCACGCAGCAATCACGACGCCTCGCTCTTGAGCGCCGAGGTGCTGCTGGGCTGGGTCTCGGACTCAGAACGGTTCCTGAAGGCCCTCCAAACGTAATCGAGACCCGTGACACGAGAGTTGGTCCAGGCCCGGCCGAATTCTAGTTAGACAGTCTATGGAAGAAACCAAATTGGACCAGGAGACGATCAGCCGCGTGGCGTGCGACGCGGCCGTGCTGCTCACCGAAGCGATCCGAGAGCTGACCATCCCGCAGCATCTGGTGACGTGCGCCAAGCGCTTGGAGGAGGCTAAGCAGGCCTCGGAGACCTACGCAGCTGCCGTGCGACGGATCGCCATGGCTGCGACGGTCATCGGTGTCTATCGAGTGGGAGAAACCCGCAGGCACTTCCTGACCCCCTGGCTATTTTCCGAGGAGGAACTGCAACATCTCGATCTACGGGACATCGAGCGCTTCGTCCGGGATTCGGGGGCTTTCGAGACCGTTCGATCTCAGTGGGCAGCGCATGCACAGGCAAAGAAGTCGACCGGCGGAACCCCCGGGCGCCTTATCCCTGCATCGGCACTGGGTCGAGCACTGGAGAGGACGGGAATCGGCGACGAGGAGCAGTTTTTGAGGTGTGTCCGCGACGAGTTGACACCGGCTGTCGAAAGAGTTCGAGATAAGGTTCTTGAAGCGCACCCCGAAGCGCGAGACTTCATTACGACCGGATACCCGAAGGCCTTGCAGCAGGGCGCTATTGACGAGGAGAAAAGTCGTGGTGCTGTCTAACTCCATGATCGACGCGCCGGCGGCTACACTACGCTCCGCCGCCGCAGGTCATCGTGAGCGTTCGCCGCACCAGGGAATGCTGTACAGATGAGTGGCTACGATCGCCGGCGTCGACTCCGTCACGCAGCCATGGTGGTTCGCGTCGGCCTGCTTGTGCTTTTCGCGTTCCTCTCGCCTCCCGCCACGGTCGGCGCCGGGCCCGTCGGCCCTGCATACGCGCAACAGCAGCCTGCAGGGAAGGTCTACCGGATCGGGTTCTTGAGCCAGGGGCAGCTACCCAAGGCCTATGTCGAGGCGCTTCAGCAGGGTTTGCGAGAACGAGGATACGCCGAGGGTCGAAACCTCGTCTGGGAGTTGCGGTCGACCGACGGCAGCCTGGACCAACTTCAGCAATTCGCTGAGGAGTTGGTGCGATTGAGGGTGGATGTCATCGTGGCTCGGTCGTCGTCAGGCACAATAGCCGCCAAGAGAGCAACCGCCTTGATACCTATCGTATTTGTCAGCGTCTACGCCCCGGTTGAGATCGGCCTCGTTTCGAGTCTGGGACACCCCGGCGGCAACATCACGGGAGTCGCCGTCAATGCCTCGGATATGGCCGGAAAGCGCGTGCAGCTGTTCAAGGAGCTCGTTCCCAGGCTCAAGAGAGTCGCAATGCTGTCGCATCCGCCGCATCCGACCAACGCAATGCAGCTCCAGGGGGCGGAGGCCGCCGCACGCACGTTGGGCGTGCAGCTCGAAGCGGTGCCGGTGCGCGGTGCGGACGATTTTGCGCCCGCGCTCAATGCTCTACGCGGTATCGAGGGTTTGCTGCTCGCCGATACCCCACTCTTCATCACGCACCGTGCTCGACTCATCGACGCGGCGGCCAGGAACCGGCTCCCCGCGATATATCCGTTGAAAGTATACGTGGACGCCGGAGGCCTCATGTCGTACGGTGCGAACGTTCCCGATCTGTATCGGCACGCGGCCGTCTACGTGGACAAGGTTCTGAAGGGCGCGAAGCCAGGAGACCTCCCTGTCGAGCAACCCACAAAGTTCGAATTAGTGATCAACAACAAGGCGGCCAAGTCGATCGGCCTGACGATCCCAACGTCGCTGTTGCTGGCAGTCGAGCGGCCGGCTGGCTCGCATTCGCTCGCCGCCGCTGCTCACTGCCGCCGTTCGACCACAACGAGGACGATCACCGAGGTCGGCTTTACCGCAAAGAGGTGATCGCTGCCGCAAACGCAGCGTTCGGATATCATCCGAGACGGGCGATGGACAAAGACACCTCGATGGAGCGTCGACTTTCGGCGATTGTTGCCGCAGACATCGCTGGCTACAGCCGTCTCATGGGCCAGGACGAGGCCGCGACGGTTCGCGACCTCAAGGGCCACCAGGCCGTGATCCTGCCGTTGGTGGGCCGGCACGGCGGGCGCATCATCGACACCGCGGGCGACGGCATCCTCGCCGAGTTCCCCAGCGTGATCGGCGCGACCGCATGCGCGACCGAGATCCAGCGCGTCATGGCGGCGCGCAACGAGGAGGTGCCCGAGCATCGCCGAATGCTGTTCCGCATTGGTATCAACCTTGGGGACGTGCTTCACGACGAGGTCCGGATCTACGGTGACGGCATCAACGTCGCCGCGCGGCTCGAAGGGCTCGCTGAACCTGGTGGCGTGCTCGTCTCCCAGGCCGTCCACGACCAGGTGCGCGACCGTCTTGACCTGGCCTTCGAGGATCTGGGCGAGCGCGAGTTGAAGAACATCGCCCGCCCCGTGCGCGTCTATCGGCTCCGGGCGCCAGCGGAGTCGAAGGCCCCTTCCCTCCCGGGTGCCGACCTGCCCCTGCCCGACAAGCCCTCCATCGCCGTCCTTCCGTTTACCAACATGAGCGGCGACCCCGAGCAGGGGCACTTCGCCGACGGGATCGCGGAAGACATCCTTACCGGTCTCGCGCGCCTTCGCTGGCTGTTCGTGATTGCGCGTAACTCGAGCTTCACCTACAAGGGCCGACACGTCGATGTCCGCCAGGTCGGGCGCGAGCTGGGAGTGCGCTACGTCCTTGAAGGCAGCGTCCGGAAGGGCGGCAACCGCATCCGGATCACCGGACAGCTGATCGAGGCAGAGACGGGCGCTCACCTCTGGGCGGAGCGCTACGACCGGGCGCTCGACGACGTCTTCGCGATTCAGGACGAGATCACGGACAGCGTGATCGGCTGCATTCAGCCGCAAGTCTATGCGGCCGAGCACGAGCGTCTGAAACGCAAGCCCCCGCAGCGCCTGGACGCCTGGGAGAGCCTCGTCCGGGGGACGTTCCTCTACAGCCAGCACTCGGACGCGAGCACCAAGGAAGCGCTCACCATGCTCGACCGCGCCGTCGAGCTGGATCCGAGCTACGCCCAGGCCTATGGCCTGCGTGCCGTCTGCCTGGCCTGGCGCGCGTTTCAGGGCTGGGAGAACCGCGATACCGCCTTCGCGCGAGCGGCGGAAGGGGCGGCCCGCGCGGTCGCGTGCGATCCCGCTGAACCCTGGGCGCATCTTGCGCACGGCTTCATCGGCATCGCGAATCGGCGTGATGCGGAGGCGGTCGGCTCCTTCAGTCGGGCCGTCGATGCGAGCCCTAACTTTGCGTACGCCCACGGCCTGCTCGGCGCTGCCCATGCTCTCGGCGGACGGCCTGACCAAGCCATCGAGTGCATCGATCGGGGCGTGCGACTGAGCCCCCGCGACATCTTCGGCGAAGAGTATCAGCTCTACTACGCGTTCGCCCATTTTCAGGCCGGCAGGTATGCCGAGGCGGTTTCTGCCGCTCAGTTGGCCATTCAACAACGTCCCGAGCATCCCGTTCTGTACATCATGGCGGCCGCCTCCCATGGTCTGGCGGGCGAGATCGACAAGGCGACGAGAGCGATCGCGCAGCTGACCGCTCTCGTCCCCGGGGTGTCGGCCGCTGATCTCGAGGAGAACTTCCTCTATTGCCGGCAGGAAGATCGGAGCAGGTTGGCCCGGGGTCTCCGCGCTGGAGGGCTGGCGAGCTAGGCGCGCCCGACGGACATCGC
>QHSC01000133.1 GCA_003220345.1 Candidatus Rokuibacteriota bacterium
AGGCCCGTGGTCGGCTCGTCGAGGATGTAGAGAAAGTCCGAGGCCAGGCGCGTCGACAGCTCGGCGGCGATCTTGAGCCGCTGGGCTTCGCCGCCGGACAGCGTGGTGGCGGGCTGGCCCAGGCGCAGGTATCCCAGCCCCACCTCTTGCAGGACCTTGAGCCGACGGGCGAGCACAGGCTGCGCGGCGAAGAACTCGACGGCCTCGTCGATGGTCTGCTGCAGGACCTGGCTGATATTCCGGCCCTTGTAGGTGACCTGCAGGACCTCCGGACGATAGCGGCGCCCTTCGCAGTCCTGGCAGGTGACGTAGACGTCCTCGAAGAAGTACATCTCGAGCTTCTGGAAGCCGTCGCCCTGGCAGGTCTCGCAGCGACCCCCCGGCACGTTGAAAGAAAAGGCGCCGGGCGACAGGCTCGAGGACTTCGCCCGCGGCAACCCGGCAAAGAGCTTGCGGATCTCGTCGAAGGCCTTGACGTACGTGACGGGGTTGGAGCGAGGCGTCCGCCCGATGGGCTCCTGGTCGATGAGGCGCACGCCCTTCAGGAACTCGATGCCCGCGATCTCGTCGTAGGAGCCGGCGCGGGCCAGCTCGACCTTGAAATGGCGGGCGAGGGCGCGGTAGAGCGTGTCGTGGACGAGGGTGGACTTGCCCGAGCCCGACACTCCCGTGATGCAGGTGAGGGTGTGCAGGGGCAGCCGCACCGTCAGGTTTCTCAGATTGTGCTGGCGCGCCCCCCGGATGACGAGGGCGCGGCGCCCTTCGCGGCGCGCGAGAGGCAGCGGGATGCCGTCGCGCCCCGTCATGTAGCGCGCGGTGAGCGAGCGCGGATCCTTGGCGAACTCGGCCTGGGTGCCCGCGAAGACCACGGCGCCGCCGCGCTCCCCCGAGCCCGGTCCCATTTCCACGAGATAGTCGGCGCCCTCGATGAAGGTGCGGTCGTGCTCGACGATGAGCACGGTGTTGCCGACCTGGGCGAGCTCCCGGCACAGCTCGGCGAGACGCTCGGTGTCGCGCGCGTGGAGCCCGATCGAGGGCTCGTCCAGGACGTAGAGCGTCCCCACGAGCTGGGCCCCGAGCTGGTTGGCGAGGTTGATGCGCTGGGCTTCCCCCCCGGAGAGGGTGCGCGTCTGCCTGCCCAGGGTGAGATAGCCCAGGCCGACACGCTGCAGGAAGGACAGCTTGGCGCGCAGGAGCTTGAGGGCCTCGCGCCCCACGGCTTCCTCCCACGCCGAGAAGCCGAGGCCGGAGAGGAAGGCGTAAAGCTCCTCGACCGTCTTGCCGTTCCACTCGGCGATGGTGGCGCCGCCCACGCGCACGGTCAGCGCCTCGGGCTTGAGGCGGGCGCCCGCGCAGCGCGGGCAAGGCGACTGGCTGCGGTAGCGGGAGAGGAAGACCCGCACGTGCAGCTTGTACCGGTAGGACTCGACCTCCTCGAAGAATCCCTGGATGCCCGTGAGGCCCTCCCCGCCCGCGTAGATCCACTCGCGGTCGGCCTCCGCGAGGTCGGCATACGGTCGGGTCACGTCGACGCCGCGCTTCTTGGCATGCTTGAGGAGCTGCTTCTGGTACCAGCGGCCCGAGGGATGTGACCAGGGCTCGACGGCGCCGTCGGCGATGCTCACGGTGGGATCGGGCACGACCAGGGCCTCGTCGTAGCGCAGGATGTTTCCGAAGCCCTTGCACTCCGGACAGGCTCCCAGCGGGTGGTTGAACGAGAAGAGCAGTGGCTGGGGCCGGGCGAGGGCGACCTCGCAGCGCGGGCAGCGGAACTCCCGGCTCACCGAGAGCGGCCCGTGCCCCACGACGTCCACCACGGCGCGGCCGTCGCCCTCGGCGAGGGCGGTCTCCAGCGACTCCGTCAACCGCCGTCGCGCTTCCGGACCCACGACCACGCGGTCGAGCACGACCTGCACGGGCTGGCCGTCGAGGACGGGGGCGGCCTCGCCCTGGGACTCCGCCAGGTCCACCAGGGTCTCGCCGATCTTGATGCGGGCGAAGCCGCGCTGCAGGAGGGCGGCCATGAAGGCGCGCGGATCCGGGCGGGGCTGCGGGGGGAGGGGGAAGCAGACCATGGCGCGCGCGCCCGCGTGGTCGCGCACGAGCTCGTCGGCCACGCGCTCCGCCGAATCGCTCCGGGCCTCGCTGTCGCAGCGGGGACAGTGCACGCGGCCGACCTTGGCGAAGAGGAGACGGAGGTAGTCGTGGAGCTCGGTGGCCGTGCCCACCGTGGAGCGCGCGGTGCGCACGGGGTTCTTCTGCTCGAGGGCGATGGCAGGGCGGATGTGCTCGATCCGGTCCACGTCGGGCCGGTCGAGCCGCTCGAGGAACATGCGCGCGTAGGCGGAGAGAGACTCGATGTAGCGCCACTGACCCTCGGCGAAGACCGTGTCGAAGGCGAGGGAGGACTTGCCCGAGCCCGAGACGCCCGTGATGACGGTGACGCGGTCGTGGGGGATGGCCAGGGAAACGTTCTTCAGGTTGTTCTGCCTGGCTCCCTCGATCCGGAGCCAGAGGGGCTGCGCCATTCGGTCCGTCCTCCTGAGATGGAAAGTCTACCTGAGCATGCACCATCCCGGCAACCGGACCGGTGAAGTACGAGATCCAACACGGCACCCGGACCGCTTGACAGGCCGGGAGAGGGCATGTAGGCTCCACATCGTAATGAGAACTATTCCTAAAAACTCCGACGCGGCCCTCCGCGCCCGGGGCCTGCGCCTGACCGGGCCCCGCCGCGTCGTCCTCGAGGTCCTGCGGGGCAGTGACGCGCACCCCACCGCGGAGTCCGTCCACCGCCTCGTGCGCCGCCGGCTGCCCCGCGTGAGCCTGGGCACGGTGTACCGCAACCTCCGGCTCCTCGTCGCCGAGGGTCTGGCCGCCGAGATCCCGGGCCCCCACGCCCGCTTCGACGCCAACATGGATGCCCACCATCACTTCACGTGCGTGCGGTGCGGGCGGATTGTGGACGTGGACGGGCCTCTGGCCGAGCCCCACGCCGAAGCGCTCCGCGTGCGGATCGCCGCGCGCACCGGGCTTGCCATCACGCATCACCGCATCGAGTTCTTCGGCCGCTGTCCGCAGTGCCGGGCCCCCCGGGCCCGCCTGCATCGGCCGCGCCGCTCACCCTGAGTCCGACGGGCACCGACCCCCCCCGCCGGGCACCGACCCCAAGGAGAAGAGACCATGGCAGGCAAGAGCATCAAGGGCAGCAAGAGCCACGAGAACCTCAAGGAAGCCTTCGCGGGCGAATCCCAGGCGAACCGCCGCTACCTCTATTTCGCCCGCGTGGCGGACATCGAGGGCTTCCCGGACGTGGCCGGGCTGTTCAAGGACACGGCGGATGCGGAGACCGGCCACGCCTTCGGCCACCTGGACTTCCTGAAGGACGTTGGCGATCCTGCCACCGGCGAGCCCATCGGCAAGACGGAGACGAACCTCAAGTCGGCCATCGCGGGCGAGACGTACGAGTACACGCAGATGTACCCGGGCATGGCCAAGACGGCGCGTGACGAGGGCTTCCCCGAGCTGGCGGAATGGCTCGAGACGCTGGCCAAGGCCGAGAAGTCTCACGCCGGCCGCTTCACCAAGGGGCTCAAGCAGATCGCCGGCAAGGACCCCGCCGAAGCCATCTGATACCTCCGACGCGCGGGGCGGTCGAATCGGGGCCGCCCCGCCGCGCATGAAAGGCCGCTCTGGCATGACCCTCGACATCAGGAAGCCGGAGTTCTGGAAGCTCGACGCCGTCGATCAGGAGCTGCGTCGGGTCTACGACATCTGCAGCGGCTGTCGGCGCTGTCTGCCCCTCTGCCCGTCGTTCAAGGTCCTCTTCGACCGGCTCGACACCGACACGGTGGACGGGGACGTCGAGAAGCTGCCCGCCCCGGACGTCAAGGAAGTCGTGGACCTTTGTTACCAGTGCAAGCTCTGCTACAACCACTGCCCGTACACGCCGCCCCATCGCTGGCAGGTCGATTTTCCGCGGCTCATGCTGCGCGCCCGCTCCGCCGAGGCCAAGCAGAAGGGCGTGACCCTCCAGGACCGCTTCCTCGGCAACACCGAACTCGTGGGCAGGCTCGGCAGCCTCACCGCGCCCCTGTCCAACTGGGCCGCCTCGCTGCCCCCGCATCGCGCGCTCATGCAGGCGGTGGTCGGTATTCACAAGGACAGGCAGCTACCCGCCTTCCACCGGGAGACGTTCTCGACCTGGTTCGATCGCCGAAAGCCGGCGCGCTTCGAGCCGCAGGCGCGGGTGGCCCTCTTCGCCACGTGCTCTGTCGACTTCAACGATCCCGCCACGGGCCGGGCCGCCGTCGGCGTGCTCGAGCGGAACCGCGTGAACGTCTCGCTGCCCGCCCAGCGCTGCTGCGGCATGCCCTATCTGGACGGAGGAGCGGTGAAGGAGGCCAAGGCACTCATCGCCGACAACGTGAGGACGCTCGCCGAAGAAGTGCGGCAGGGACGAGACATCGTGGTGCCGGGCCCCACCTGCTCCTACATGCTCAAGCAGGAGTACCCGTGGCTCGACGGCTCCGAGGACGCCAATCTGGTGGCGAGCCACACGCGCGATCTCTTCGAGTACCTTGCGGGCCTGCATGCCGCCGGGAAGCTCGACACGCGCTTCCCGAATCCGCCCGCCACCGTCGCCTACCAGCTTCCCTGCCATCTCAAGGCGCAGAACCTGGGCACCAAGTCCGCCGACGTCCTGCGCCTGACGGGCGCCGCCGTGGAGACCATCGAGAAATGCTCGGCGGTGGACGGAACGTGGGGAATGAAGAAGGAGTACTTCGAGCTGTCCATGAAGCTGGCGGAGCCGTTGTTCAGGACCGTGCGCGAGGCGCGCGCCGACCGGGTGGCCACCGATTGCCCGCTCGCCGCTCTGCAGATCACGCAAGGCACCGGGGTGGAGGCCCGCCATCCCATCCAGATCCTCGCCGAGGCGTACGGCCTAGAAGGCACGGACGAATGATGGCCAACGAGAAGATCGAGCTCAGGGACGTCGTGAATTTCTTCGAGTACGAGAAGGTGCGCGAGGCCATGCGCGCACGGATCATCGAGCTCAAGCGCCGCCGGCGCGTCACCGTGGGCCGCCACCTGTCCTTCGTCTTCGAGAACCGCGACACCGTGCTCTTCCAGATCCAGGAGATGTGCCGCGTGGAGCGGATCACCGACGACGCCCGCGTGCAGGACGAGCTCGACGTCTACAACGCGCTCCTGCCCCGGCCCGGAGAGCTCAGCGCCACCCTCTTCATCGAGATCACCGAGAAGGACGAGATCCAGCTCGTCCTCGACCGCTTCATGGGCATCGACGTGGGGCCCACCGTGTGGCTCCAGATCGGCCGGGAGTTCGCCGTTCCTGGCGAGTTCGAGGCCGGCCATTCCGACGAGGAGAAGGGCAAGCTCTCCGCCGTGCACTTCGTCCGCTTCGCCTTCCCGCCCGAGGCCGTCCGCGCCTTCGCGGAGGCCCCCGTCCACCTCGTGGTCGACCATCCGGCCGAGCGTGCCCGCGTGGAGCTGCCCGCCGACACGAAGGCCGAGCTGCTCCTCGATCTCCGCGGCTGAGACACGAAGGCCGGATGGGATTCGGTCCCATCCGGCCGGTTGGTACGCGTGGAGGCCGTTACCTGCCCAGCACCATGAAGACGAGATAGAAGACGACGGTGAGGATGAAGCCAAACCACAGGGTGCCCTTGACGGTGGCGAGGGGCTTGGCCGCGCCTTTGCCCGGGGTGCCTGTCAGGGCGTTGATCTCGACGAGGGCCATGATGATGAGCATCAGCGCCCAGAACACGGGCGCGGAGCTCGGCATGGGCATGGGGAAATGGCTGGCCGAGCCCATGAAGAGGAGCATGGGGATGGAAAAGACCACGTTGGTGCGAGAGGCGAGCCCGCCCCGCGCCCCCGCGGCGGCCGCGGCAGGATTGGCCGGCTTGCCCGCGGCCACATCGACGGCATTCTGGATGACGATCTTGTTCTTGGGCCAGATCACGAACCACACGTTGGCCCACATGATGGTGCCGAGAAGACCGCCCACGAGGATGACCAGGGTTTGCGGGTCGGTGAGGCCGCGCTTGCCCAGCCAGTAGTGCAGGAGATAGATCCAGCCGCTCAGGAACGTGAACATGGCGCCCCAGCGGAACCACCAGAGGGCGCGGGGCAGCAGCTTCTGCTGCGCGCCGCTGCGCACGGGCGCTTCCGTCTCGGCGAAGAAGGGCACCTGAACGAAATTGAAGTAATAGAGGAGGCCGATCCAGGTGATGCCCGAGAGGAAGTGGATCCACCGCAGCAGGAATAGCCAGCCAGCTTCGCTCAGCAATGACATCGTGCCCTCCTTTGGGGGGAACGAACTGCGGGGCGGGCGCTACGGTTACTTGTCGTCCTCGTCGTCTACCTCGTCCTCCTCCCCATCATCGACCTCGTCGTCATCGTCGAGGTCGTCATCGTCTTCGAGCTCGTCGTCTTCCACCTCGTCCTCGTCGTCGTCGTCCTCGAGGTCATCGAAGTCTTCATCGAAGTCATCGTCGTCCTCGTCGTCGTCGTCCTCCTCCTCGGTCTCCGTTTCCTCCGCCTCCTCGTCCTCTCGCGCGTAGATGGGATTTTCCTCGTCGTTGATCCATGGCCGATTGCCGAGCCACGCCATGATGAAGCTCCTCCGGGCGGCTCCCGCCTTGACTTGCGAGAAGGGAGTCGTTACTGTTGGACGTCGTTCGGCGGGATTATACATAGCAAAATGCTTTCGGTGTCAACGCGATTTTCGGCGGCGTAGCTCAGGTGGCAGAGCAGGGGTCTCATAAGCCCCGTGTCGGAGGTTCGAGTCCTCCCGCCGCCACCACTCACCCAGTCTTTCGCGATGGCCTTCCCGGATTCCCAGGCCATGGTCATGGTGACCGTAACTCCGGATATCACACCCCGACGATCAGGAGGCACGCGATGGCACGCACGGCGATCCAGCCCGCCGACATGGCGGATCCTCGACCCCGCTACACGCACGGATGGCGCGTCGGCAATACGGTCTACGTGGCGGGCCAGCTCGCCCTCGACAAGGACGGCAAGCTCGTGGGACCGAACGACATCGGTGCGCAGACCCGGCGCGTCCTCGAGAACATGCGGCGCATCCTCGAGACCGGGGGCGCCACCCTCCGGGACGTCGTGAAGGTCACCGTCTTCGTCACGGACATCCGCTACCGGGAAGGCTACGGCGAGGTGCGCCAGGAGTTCTTCGGCGCCACGCCGCCCGCCAGCACCTTGGTGCAGGTCGCCGGCCTCGCCATCCCCGGGGCCCTGATCGAGATCGAGGCGGTGGCCGTCATCGACTGAGCCTGGGGTGGATGCTCGCGGGTCCTCCGGCCGCCCGTGCGCGCGTTGAAGTTTGCCGACGCCTCCGCTAGACTGGCGTCCTGTGATGAGCGTCGGCTTCGGACACGATACCGTCACCATCGGCGCGTTCCTCGTCCGGGGTGTCATCGCGAATCGAAAGGGAGGAACGGGGTGAGCGACGAGATCCTGGTGGAGCGTGATGGCGGCATCGCCACCGTGGTGTTCAACCGACCCAAGGTGCGCAACGCGGTCAGCCTCGCCATGTGGGGCGAGATCGCCAACGTGACGGAATCGCTGGCCAAGGACGACTCCGTGCGCGCCGTCGTGTACCGGGGAGCGGGACGCGATGCCTTTGCCTCCGGCGCCGACATCTCCGAGTTCCAGGAGAACCGAAAGGACACGGAGACCGCCCTCGCCTACAACAAGAAGACGGAAGCCGCCTACTCGTCGATCCGCCTCTGCCCCAAACCGACGGTGGCCATGGTCTTCGGCTACTGCATGGGAGGGGCGATGGCGCTGGCCATGGCCTGCGATCTGCGCTTCGCCGCGGAAGGCTCGAAGTTCGGCATCCCCGCGGCGCGGCTCAGCATCATCTACGGCCTCGATCCCGTGCATCAGCTCGTGGATCTGGTCGGCCCCGCCTACGCCAAGGACATCCTGTTCTCGTACGACTACCTGCGCACGGTGGCGGAGAACGCGCCGCTGTCCATCCGCGGGACCAAGACGCAGGTGCAGGCCATCTTCGAGGGCGTGGGCGAGGCCCATCGCAGGAAGCTCTTCGAGATGGGTATCGAGACGTTCAACAGCCACGACTACGCGGAAGGCACGCGGGCGTTCCTGGAAAAGCGGAAGCCGAAGTTCACCGGTACGTAGCGTCTGCGCATCGCCGCCCTCACCTCCACGCCACCCAATCCGCTGGAGGGGAGTGGGACCTTCGTCGGCACCGACGGTCTCCGTCGGGGCCTCATGCGGCTCGGTCATACCCTCGAGCTCCGCCCTCTTCGCCTCCGCACCGGCTTCCACACCCTGGACCGCTGGCTCTACAACGCCGGCGTCGCCCTCCGTCCGCCCGTGGGCGCTGACCTCGTGTACGGCGTCGACCTCGATGGCTTCCTCTGGGCCCGGCGCCGGAAGCTGCCCTTCGTGGTCAGCCTCAAGGGCGTCATCGCCGACGAGCTCAAGAACGAGCGCGGCTGGGTGCGCGTCCTCCTCTCCGTCCAGGCGCGCTGGGAGCGGCGCAACGCGCGGCGCGCGGACCTCGTTCTCGTCCCCACGCGCTACTCCGAGGGAGTGGCCCGCCGGCTGTACGACCTCGAGCCGTCGAAGCTGGCCGTGCTGCCCGAGCCCATCGACCTCGACGGCTGGACCGCGCGCTTCGTCGCCGCGCAGGCCCGCCCGCGAACGGGAGCGACTGTCCTGTGCGTCGCCCGCATGTACCCGCGCAAGCGCATCGTCGATCTGCTCGAGGCGGCCGCCCTCCTTCGCGGACGAGCGCCCGCCCTCGTCGTGCGCATCGTGGGTAAGGGACCGGAGTGGGAGACGGTGCGCCGGCGGCACCAGGCCCTCGACCTCGGCGAGACGGTGACGCTGCTGGGGGACGTCTCGCCGGGGCAGCTCGCCGAGGAATACGTCAGCGCCGATCTCTTCTGCCTGCCCTCGGTGCAGGAAAGCTTCGGCATCGTGTTCCTCGAGGCCATGGCGGCGGGGCTGGCCGTGGTCACCTGTGGGGCCGCCGCCATGCCCGAGGTCGTCGAGGACGGCGTCACGGGCGTGCTCGTCCCTCCGCGCGATCCGGCGGCGCTCGCGAACGCGCTCGAGGCGCTCCTCGGGGACCCTGCTCGGGCCCACGCCATGGGCGCGGCGGGCCGGCGCGCCGTGGCCGCCTATGGGGTCGAACGGGTCGCGGGGCGGTTCCTGGACGCGGTAAGATTGGTAGTTGGAGGCATGAGATCCCGATGAGCCACGGCCTCGTCTACGCGACGCGGAAGTTCACCTTCTCGGCGGCCCACCGCTACTGGCGGTCCGAGTGGCCCGCCGAGGAGAATCGCCGTGTCTTCGGCAATCTCACCGTCGCGCACGGTCACAACTATGTCCTCGAAGTGACCATACGCGGGGTGGTGGATCCGGGAACGGGCATGATCATGGACCTGGCGGAGCTCAAGCGCGTGGTCGCCGACGCCGTCATCCAGCGCTTCGACCATGCCGACCTCAACGCCGATCCGCTCTTCAGCCAGGGTGACATTCCCACGACGGAGAATCTCGTGGCCGTGGCCTGGGACCTTCTCCTCCCCAAGCTCGGGCCGGAGCGTCTGTGGCGGCTGAGGCTCTGGGAGGATCCGGTCTTCTACGTGGAGTATTTCGGCGCGTGAGCGCGCTCGAGCTCACGCGGCAGTACCACTTCAGCGCCGGTCACAGACTCGAGAGCCCCACGCTCTCCTCCGAGGAGAACGCCCGCCTCTACGGCCAGTGCTATCGCCCGCACGGGCACAACTACCTGGTCGAGGTGACGGTGCAGGGGCGGCGCGATCCCCTCACGGGCATGGCCGCCGACCTCGGCGCCCTCGACGCCGCCGTCAAGCGGCTGGTGCTCGACCGCGTGGACCACTACGATCTCTCGAGTGCGGTGCCGGCGCTCGAGGGCATCCCCACCACGGGCGAGAATCTCGCGCGGGCCTTCTGGGAGTGGATCGCGCCCGCCCTGCCCGCGGGAGCGCTTCGCCGCGTCGCCGTGGTCGAGACCGACAACAACATCTTCGAATACCGAGGCTGAGCCGTGGGGGTGACCCGGATGGAAGAGCTGATTCGAGAGTTTCTGAAGGAGATTGGCGAGGACCCGACGCGCGAGGGGCTGGAGCGCACGCCGGAGCGCGTGGCGAAGGCGTGGCGCTACTTCACCTCAGGATACGAGCAGAACGTCGCCGACATTCTCAACGGCGCGCTCTTCACCGAAAACTACGACGAGATGGTGGTGGTGAAGGACATCGACTTTTATTCGATGTGTGAACATCATCTTCTCCCATTTTTTGGCAAGTGCCATATCGCCTACATGCCGTCGAACAAGATCGCGGGGCTCTCGAAGCTGCCGCGCCTCGTCGAGATGTTC
This sequence comes from Candidatus Rokuibacteriota bacterium, assembly GCA_003220345.1. Taxonomy (GTDB): domain Bacteria; phylum Methylomirabilota; class Methylomirabilia; order Rokubacteriales; family CSP1-6; genus AR37. The sequence goes on from QHSC01000133.1 coordinate 10,418, forward strand.
AGCCGCCGCCTGCAGGTGCAGGAGCGGCTCACCACGCAGATCGCGCAGACGCTCCAGGACGTGCTCCAGCCCCGCGGGGTCGCCGTGGTCGTCGAGGCGCTGCACATGTGCATGCTCATGCGCGGCGTCGAGAAGCAGAACTCCAAGGCGGTCACCTCCGCCATGCTGGGCGCATTTCGCGACCGGCCCGAGACGCGCGCGGAGTTCATGGAGCTGATCAAGTCGCGGGGCGGCCTGGTCATTTGAGCTCGTCAGAGCTGGGCGGGCTGGCCGGGCAGGTCGTGGTGGTCACCGGCGCCGGGCGGGGCATCGGACGGGCCGTCGCCCAGGCCTTTGCGCGCGAGGGGGCGGTGGTCGCCCTCTGCGCGAGGTCCGCGCATGAGCTCACGGCAGTCCAGCGCGAGATCGAGGCCGCGGGCGGGAGAGCCGTGGTCCGGCCGACCGATGTGAGCGACGAGGCGGCCGTGGCCGCGCTCGTGAGCGAGACGCTCAGGACCTCGGGGCGCATCGACTGCCTGGTGACGGCGGCGGGGGTGGCGGCCTTTGGCCCCGTGGCGGAGGCCAAGACCTCGGAATGGGACGAGACCGTGGCCGTCAACCTGCGCGGGGTCTTCCTGTGCTGTCGCGCCGTGCTGCCCGCGATGATGGCCGCGCGCCGAGGCACCATCATTAATATCGGCTCGATCGTGACCAGCCGGACCCTGCCGGGCAGCGCCGCCTATACCGCGAGCAAGTATGGCCTCCTCGGCCTTTCGCGCGTGCTCGCGGAGGAGATGCGCCCCCACGGCGTCCGCGTCGGCGTCCTCTCGGCCGGGGCGACCGACACGCCACTGTGGGATGCCGTCCCGAATCCTCCCTCTCGCGCCCGGATGGTCAGGCCCGAGCAGGTGGCCCGGGCCGCCCTGCTCATGGCGACCCTGGAGCCGGGGGCCACGCTCGAGGAGGTCACCCTCTTGCCTCAAGACGGCATCCTCTGAAGGACTCCAGGGCGCTTGTCGCTCTGCTATACTTAGCCTGGTTCGCTGGACGATCGACCCGGCATCGACTTTCAAGGAGGAGTGCATGATCTCGCTGACCGAAACGGCTGCGAAGAAGATCTCGGACCTGCGGCTCGAAGAGGGCAAGCCCGAGTTGGCTCTCAGGATCCGGGTGGTGGGCGGCGGCTGCTCCGGCATGTCCTACGAGCTCGGCTGGGACGATACGGCCAACGCCGACGACAATGTCACGGAGTCGAGTGGCGTCAAGGTCCTGGTGGACAGCAAGAGCGCCCCGTACCTGCAGGGCAGTGAAATCGACTACGTGGACAACAACATGCTGGGGGCGGGCTTCGCGATCAGGAACCCCAACGTGAAGTCGTCTTGTGGGTGCGGCAGCTCGCACCAGTTCTAGTCCCAGAGCCATGAAGGTCGCCGTCCGGTTCTTCGCCCGCTATCGCGAGGCGGCCGGGCGCGATCACATCGAGCTGGAGGTTCCCGAGGGCGGCACGGTCGAGGCGGCCTGGGAGGCGGTGGCGAGCCGCTTCCCGGTCCTCCAGCCGTACCGGCCTTTCACGTTGTTCGCGCTCGGCACCGACTACGTGCAGCCCAACCACCCGTTGCGCCCGGGCGATGAGGTCTGTCTCTTTCCCCCCGTGAGCGGCGGCTCGGACGGCGATTGGGTCGAGGTCACCGCCAGCCCGCTCTCCGAGGATCGCCTGGCCGCGGCGGTGGGCGACCCGGGAGCGGGAGGCATCGTGCTCTTCTCGGGCGTGGTCCGAGACGAGACGGGGGGCCGCCGCGTCAAGTATCTCGAGTACGAGGCCCATGCGCCCATGGCCGTGGCGAAGATGCGCGAGATCGTCGCCGCCGTCCGCGCGCGCTGGCCCGGTGTCCGCAAGGTCGCCCTCGTCCACCGGATCGGCCGGCTCGAGATCGGCGAGTCGAGCGTCATGATCGCCGTCGCCTCGCCGCACAGGGCCGAGGCGTTCGAGGCCTGTCACTTCGCCATCGACACCCTCAAGACGACGGTGCCCGTGTGGAAGAAGGAGTACTTCGAGGACGGCGAAGTCTGGGTGGGCTTGCAGGGGGAGCGTAGCCACGGGCGACCGTAGTCTCGTCACCCTCGTTCGTGCCGCCCTTCGCCGCGCCGGAATGCTCCGGGGCGGCGAAACTGTCTTGACCGCCGTCTCGGGGGGCGCGGACTCCGTCGCGCTCGCCGACGTGCTCGTGAGCCTCGTTCCCGAGCTCGACCTGAAGGTCCACCTCGTCCACGTCAACCACGGACTCCGCCCCGAGGCGGATGCCGAGCAGCTCTCCGTCGAGCGACTGGCCGGCGATCTTGGTGTGCCCTGCCACGTGGAGCGCGTCACGGTCCGCCGGGAGCCGCCCTGGGAAGGGCTCGAGGCCGAGGCCAGGCGCGCCCGCTACGGCGCCTTCCGGGCCGTTGCAGAGCGCATCGGCGCCCAGCGTATCGCCACCGCGCACACCGCCGACGATCAGGCGGAGACGGTGCTCATGCGACTCCTCGAGGGCGCGGGGCCTCGCGGGCTCGCGGGAATCGCGCCCGTCCGCGGCCTCCTGATCCGGCCGCTGCTCGAGGCGCGCCGCACAGACGTCGAGGTCCATCTGCGCGCGCGCGGGCTCGCCTGGATGGAAGACGTGAGCAATCGAGATCCGCGTTTCCTGCGCAATCGCGTGCGCCACGACGTGCTGCCGTTCCTCGAGCGCACGGTGGATCCCGGCATCGCGGCGGGGCTCGCCCGCTCGGCGGGCCTCGTGCGCGCGCTCATGGACGACCTCGAGGGAGCCGGGGCGCGCGAGCTCGCCCGCCTGGGCCGGCAGGGAGGAGCGGGCTGGGTCTTCGGCATCGCTGACCTGCGGGCGCTTCCGCGCGAGATCGCCGCCGAGACGCTGCGCGCGGCGGCCTTGAGCCTGGGACATTCCGGGGCGATGCGCGGGGCCGGCCAGCGCGCCCTTCGCCGTCTCCTGGCCCCGGACATCCCACGCGGTCTCGTGAGCGCAGGCGGGCTGGTCATGGAGAGGAGCGGGAGATGGCTGCGGGTGGGGCGAGGCCGCGTGGCGGATCTCGAGCCGCGCGAGTTCGTGGTGCCGGGGACCCTGGCGCTGCCCGAGATCGGCGCCGCGCTCGAGGCGCGCTGCTTCGAGGCCGGCTCCGGCTACGTGGTGCCGCGCGACGCGGGCACCGTTGCCTTCGACGCGGACCGTCTCCCGTCTCGGCTCACCGTTCGGGCCCGGCGGCGCGGCGATCGCTTCATGCCCTGGGGTGGCGCGCAGGAGCGCCGGCTCAAGTCCCTCCTGATCGATGCCCGGGTGCCGCGCTGGGAGCGTGCCCGCGTGCCCCTCCTCGAGGCGGACGGCGATCTCATCTGGGTGGCCGGACTCCGTCGGGGCCAGGCGGCGCCCGTCGGCCCCGGGACGACCCGTATCCTCGAGGTGACACTCTCCGTGCCTCTGGTGGTCGCCGCGCGCGGGAGGTAAGATGGCCCGCCAGGAGGAGACCATGCGCTCGTTGCGAGATCGGCTGTGCTCGATGGCGTTGCTGACCGGAGCACTCCTCTGGGCGCCTGCGCCGGCCCTCGCGCAGCCCGCCCCCGCTCTCGATCCCCGGGCCATCCTCCAGATTCTCGAGGATGCCTTCGTGTCCGTGGCCGATCGCGCGACGCCGTCGGTGGTCAATATCAGCGTGAAGGCCAGGAAGTCCACGGCGGCCGAGGGCACGCCGTCGCCCGAGACGGAGCAGCGCTTCCGGGAGTTCTTCGGCCCCGAGTTCTACGAGCGATTCTTCAAGCGCCGGGGGCCGCGTCAGGAGCCCGAGCGCGCGGCGGGCTCCGGCGTCATCGTGGACGGGCGCGGCTACATCCTCACCAATCATCACGTGATCGAGAACGCCGACGAGATCGAGGTGCGGCTCTCCGACGACCGCAAGTTCCCCGCCAAGCTCGTGGGGCGCGACTCGAAGACGGACCTGGCCGTGCTGAAGATCGAGCCCGCGGGGACCGCGCTGCCCGTGGCCGCCCTCGGCGATTCCGACAAGCTCAGGATCGGCCAGTGGGCCATCGCCATCGGCAATCCCTTCGGCCTCGATCGCACGGTCACCGTGGGCATCATCTCCGCCACCGGGCGCACGCACGTGGGCGTCGCCACCTACGAGGCATTCATCCAGACGGACGCCTCCATCAATCCGGGGAATTCCGGCGGGCCCCTCCTCAACATCGACGGGCGTGTGATCGGCATCAACACCGCTATCGTGTCCAGTGGGCAGGGGATCGGCTTCTCCATCCCCATCAACATGGCCCGGGAGGTCATGACCCAGCTCATCGACAAGGGCCGGGTGGTGCGGGGCTGGCTCGGCATCTCCATCCAGGATCTCTCGCCGGACCTGGCCGCGGGCTTCGGCGTGCCCGGAACGGGCGGTGTGCTCGTGGCCGACGTGATCAAGGATAGCCCCGCGGAGACGGGCGGCCTCAAGGCCGGGGACATCATCGTGGAGCTGGGTGGCTCGCCCATCAAGGAGTCGATGGAGCTTCAGAAGCGCGTGGCGGCCATTCCGCCGGGGAAGCCCACGCCGCTGACCGTGCTCCGCGATCGCAAGCCGACCAAGCTCAGCATCAAGATCGGCGAGCAGCCCACCGATGACACCGTGGTGGCCGCGGTCCCGAAAGGCACGGGGCTCGGCCTCTCCGTCGAGCCGTTGACTCCCGACATCGCCCGGACCTATGGCCTCAGCGGCCGCTCGGGCGTGGTGGTCACCGATGTCGCCGAGGGTAGCGCGGCGGAGGCGGCGGGGATCCGCGGGGGCGACCTCATCCTCGAGGTCAATCGGCGCCCCGTCGGCTCCGTCGACGAGTTCCGGAAAATCGTGGGCGGCCTCAAGCCGGGCGAATCCGTGCCCGTCCAGCTCCAGCGCGGCGGCGGCGGCGGTCGCGAGTACGTGGTCCTCAAGGCGCCCGAGAAACCCTGAGCGGGCCAGACGAGGCGCACTGATGGTCGTGTCGGATCCGACCCGCCCGAAGCCTGTCGTGCTCATCATCGACGACGAGCCCGGCGTGCGCGAATCGCTCCGCATCCTCCTCCAAGAGGTCTACGAGGTCATCGAGGCGGAGGTGGGCAGCAAGGGCATCGAGGTGCTGCATTCACGCCGCGTCGACGTCGTCCTCCTCGATGTCTGCATGCCTGGCCCTCCCGGGCCCACCTTCCTCCCTCAGATCCTGGCCCTCGACGATGCCGTGGCCGTGATCATCATCACCGCCGTCAAGGACGTGCGCACCGCAGTGGAGGCGATCAAGGGCGGGGCCTACGATTACGTCACCAAGCCCTTCGACGTGGACGAGATGCTGGCCCTGGTGGGCCAGGCCGCGTCCCAGCGCGTCCTCGAGCGCGAGGTCCGCTACCTTCGCGCCGAGCTCGACCGCGCGCACGGCTTCGACGCGCTCGTCGGCCGCCACCCCAGCATGGTCCGGCTCTACGAGCTCATCTCCCAGGTCGCCCAGACGCCGGCCACCGTGCTCATCGGGGCGGAGAGCGGCACGGGCAAGGAGCTTGTGGCCCGGGCCATCCACCGCCAGAGCCCGCGCCGCGACCAGCCCTTCGTGGCCGTCAACCTCGCGGCGATTCCCGATACCCTCGTGGAGTCCGAGCTCTTCGGGCACGAGAAGGGAGCGTTCACGGGCGCCCATTCGCGCAAGCTCGGCAAGTTCGAGCTGGCCCACGGCGGCACCATCTTCCTCGACGAGGTGGGGACGATGCGGGTAGACCTGCAGGCCAAGCTCCTGCGCGTCCTCCAGGAGCGGGAGATCGAGCGCCTGGGGGGCGCCCGGCCCTTGCCCGTGGACGTGCGCGTGATCGCCGCCACCAATGTCGACCTCCGCCAGGCCGTGCGGGCCCGCACGTTCCGCGAGGACCTCTTCTACCGGCTCAACGTGGTGCCCCTGACCATCCCGCCCCTGCGCGCCCGCAAGGACGACATTCCGGGCCTGGTCGAGCACTTCCTGCGGAAGTACTCGCGCGAGTTCAAGAAGGACGTGCGCGGCATATCACGGGGCGCCCTGCCCGCCCTCATGGCCTATGACTGGCCCGGGAACGTCCGCGAGCTCGAGAACATCATCGAGCGGAGTGTGGCCCTGGCCACGCGTCCCGTGGTCCGCCTCGACGACCTCCCCGTGGACCTCGCCATCCACGAGGTGGGCCAGCGCGCGGGCGACATGGGGAACGACCCTCTGCCCCTCCGCGAAGCGCGGGACCGGTTCGAGCAGGCATATTTTCTTCGCGCCCTCGAGCGGGAGAACTGGAACCAGAGCCGCGCGGCGCGCAGCCTGGGCGTCCACCGAAACACGCTGATCGCCCGCATGACGGCATGGGGCATCCGCCGGGTCGACGAGATCAAGGACCTGCCCGAAGCGGCAGGCGAGCGAAGCTAGGCGGGAGCCGGCAAGGCTGCGGGGGCGAGGGGTGGCGGGGCCGACTACTTACGGTTGACGCACTTGATCAGGCGCCAGCCGTTGAACAGATTGACCTTGGTCGAGATGTCCGGAATGAGCCCGACCTGCTTGAGCAGAGGCTCGAAGGGCAGATTGGACTTCCAGCCCAGGCGAGTGCATACGGGCGAGACCAGATCTTCCAGCCGCCCCACCACGCGTCGGTCGCTCCGGAAATGGTTCAGCAGCACGATGCTCCCGCCCGGCTTGACCACGCGACGCATCTCGCGCAGCACTCCCACGGGATCCGGCACCGCGCTGATGGTATACGTCGCCACCGCGGAGTCGAACTCGCTGTCCCCGAAATCCATGACGGTGGCGTCCATGACCTTGAGGGTGACGCTGTTGAGCCCCAGCTCGATGATCTTGTCCTGCGCCTTCTCCAGCATCTCTTCGGAAAGATCGATGCCCGTGATGTGGCAATGGGTCGGGTACAGGGGCAGGTTGAGCCCGGTGCCGATGCCGACCTCCAGGACGTGGTCGTTGCGCTTGATGTCCAGCAGGCGCATGGCCTGCTCGCGGCCCGGATGGAAGATCCAGTCGAAAACGAAGTCGTAGGCCGGGGCGTAGAACTTGTAGGCTCGCTTGACCTGCCGTTTTTCGAGCGCCCTGTCCACCCTCAGCCTCCTTGGGACGGGGTTAAAAAAGCGCCCCCACGCGCGCAACTTCTGCACTTCTAACACAAGGCCCAAGCATTGCCAAGCGCTTTCTGACCTATTGATCCTAAAGGAGAAAAGTCAGAAACGCGAGCGCCGATTTCCCTGGCGACTGTCGTCGTGATGACGCTCGTGGCGCCCAGCGGAAGGAACGGGGCCGTTCACCCACGGATGGTTTCGGGTCCGGGCACCGTGGACGAAGGCTTGTCGGGAGCGTCCGAGAGCTGGGCGATCCGACGCTCGAGCTGGCGGATCTTGAGTTTCAGCCGGACCTGCTGGGCAAAGCCGCTGACGGCGGCGCAGATGACCCCGACGATCGCCGAGAACAGGATCACGAGGGACAGCGGCAGGTCCGCGATGCGCCAGTGTAGAAAGCGCACCGCCACGGGGTCCGGGTTCTGGACGGCGAAGATCATGGCGAGCACCCCGACCACGGCCATCAGGAGATAGATGAAGAGCATGAGCGCCTCCCTTTTCGGGGGAAGGGGGAAGAGCCCCCCTCCGAGCTAACTAGTGGGCCTTGCCGTTCTGGCCGAGGGCCCGGAGGAACCGCTCGATGATTCGCTCCTGGCATCCGGTGGCGGATCGCGTCTCGCCGCCCGCCTCCAGCAGGTCACGCAGGGGCATGACCGCCTTGGCCATGGTGCGGTGGCCGCCCGCCGAGCCGAGGTCGCCGAAGGCCGCCCGCGTCACATCGCCCGCGCTCTTGACGTAGCCGACGTTGCGCACGGAGACGTGCAGATCTCCGGAGACCTCGCCCGAGACTACCGACCACTCGACGCCCTCGGCCTGGAGCCCGAAGTCCGCGAACTGCGGAATGAGGTCCACGGTGGCCACGCGCCCCAGGTGCGAGAAGAAGACGCCCTTGACGATGCGGCGCTTCGCGAGCCCGGCGGCCAGCGCATCGAGGGCGGTCTCGGACAGCTCGGGGCGCTCGATGCGACGCAAGGCATTGTGATTGGCGAGCAGGTAGAGGTACGTGAAGGCCTCGAGATCGGCCTTGGTGCCGCCGCGCTCGAGCCCGAGGGTGTCGGCCTTGATGCCGTACAGGAGCGCGGTGGCCAGACGCTGGCTGATCTTGACGTCGGCGGCCCGGAGATACTCCACGAGAATGGTCGAGGTCGCCCCGTAGGACGGCCGGACGTCGCGGATGTCCGCCCGCACGGGCTCCTCGATGGGGTGATGGTCGATGACGAGGTCGACGTTGACGAAGCGCTCCTCGAGGAAGGAGGGCTGCACGTCGACCATGGCCACCCGGTCGAAGGCGTGCATCTCTTTCGTGGTGATCGGCTCCACGTCGATCTCGAGGATCTTGCACATGGCCAGGTTCTCCGGCCGCGTGATGGTGCCGAAGGTGCAGATGGGAGCTCCCGTGCGGTTGCGTCCGAGGAGGGTGCGCAGGGCGAGGGCGGAGGCGATGGCGTCGGGATCGGGGTCGTCCTGCATCAGGATGAGGACCCGCTCGGCGTCGTAGAAGTGCGTGCGCAGCCGCTCGGCGCGCGCGCGGGCGCAGGCGCGCTCGAGCTCGGGCTGGAGCACCCGGTCGGCGAAGGCGGCGGGCGACACGGTGACGATGCCCGCTCCGCGCAGCCGCTCCTCGGCTACTACGAGCACGGCCGCGTCGGGGACGCCGGCCCGGATGGCCGCGACCACGCGCGCGAGGCGCGCGGCGGGCGCGGCGACCACGAGCGCGCCGCGACCCTTGGCGAGGAGCCGCCGGTAGGACGGCGCGTGCTCGGGATCACCGACGGTGGCGCGGATCTTCCGCCGCGCGAGACGCGCCCGCTGGGCGGAGGAGGCGACCAGATAGCTCGGCGGCTCGCCGCCGAAGGCAACGTGGCTGCCCAGGTGGGACACGAGATCTTCAGGGACGACCAGGACGGGGCGCATCGATGAGCGCCTGCGGAGGCGGAGGTCTCCTAGGAAGCTTGGAGGGGGGCTCTGCCCCCCTTCCCGAAGCGAAACGTTCTTGCTCGCGAGGGCACGGGGATCACTTCGACTAGCCGCGCGAGCGGCGATAGGCCAGGCTGCCCGCGCGAACGCCCGCGCGGACGGCCCGGGTGAGCCGACTCGCCCGGTCGCCCACGCTCTCTCGCGAGGTGGCCAGCGTCCGGGTGATCGAGTCGAGGGATTGCTTGAGGGTGCGCTGGGCCCGGCTGATATGTCCGGCCGCACGGCGCTCGACCCGCCGGAGCTTCACACGGGCGGCGCCCACGCTGCCCGCCGTCTCCGCGCGAAGCGCCTTGAGCTGGTCCTCGAGCTGCGCCAGACGCGCCTCGAGCTCTTTGAGGCGTGTCTGCGCGGCGCTCGGCGCTGCGCGACGTCGGGGACGCTCGGCCATGTCTCCTCCCGGGTGACGCAAGTAGAGAGAGCGCTCTCCCAGAAGTACCTCAAGGCCGGCCCGGGAAGCAAGCATAGTATGGCGAAGCAAATCGGCCCTGCACCGGGTATTCTGCGTTCCGGGCCATGAGCGCCGACCCCGTTCTCTTCCGCGACCTCGCGTACGTCTTCATCGCGGCCGTGGTGGGTGGCGCCCTCGCCTGGATCGCGCGCCAGCCCCTCGTCCTCGGCTATGTCGTGGGTGGGCTCCTCATCAGTCCGTTCACGCCGGGGCCCTCCCTCAGCGACGTCCACAGCTTCGAGCTCTTCGCGGAGATCGGTGTCGTTCTCCTGATGTTCTCGGTGGGGATCGAGTTCTCCCTCCGGGATCTCCACCGCGTGCGCTGGGTGGCTCTCCTGGGCGCGCCGCTCGCCGTCCTCCTCACCATCGGGCTCGGCGCGGGCACGGGGGCCGCGCTGGGCTGGCCGCCCCTCCAGGGGCTCATGGTCGGGATCGTGATCTCCGTGTCGAGCACCATGGTGCTGGCCCGGCTGCTCATGGAGCGAGGCGAGCTGCATTCGCGACACGGGCGTGTGCTGATCGGCATCAGCCTCGTCGAGGACCTGGCCGCCGTCGTTCTCATGGTGGTGACGCCCGAGCTGGGCTCGCTCGAGACCAAGCGCCTCCTCGGCCTCGGAGCCGCCCTCGGCAAGTCCGCCCTCATCCTGGTCCCCTTCTGGTATCTCTCGAGCAAGGTGTTTCCGCCGCTCATGACGCGGGCGGCCCAGACACGTAGCTCGGAGCTCTTCCTGCTCTTTGCCCTCGCCGTGGGCCTGGGCACCGCCGCCGCCACGCAGGCCATGGGGCTGTCGGTGGCCCTGGGAGCCTTCCTGGCCGGGCTCCTCATCAACGAGTCGGACTATGCCCACGAGATCCTGGCGCGCCTCCTCTCTCTGCGAGACGCTTTCGTGGCCCTCTTCTTCGTCACCGTGGGAGTCCTCATCGACGTCCGGAGCGTGCTGAGCAACTTGCCGCTGCTCGCGACCATGGTCGCTCTCGTGGTGGTGGGCAAGCTGGTGTTGCGCGCGGCCGTCGTGTGGGCCCTCGGCCAGCCGCTCTCCACTTCCCTCCTCGTCGGCACGGGCCTGGCGCAGATCGGCGAGTTCTCGTTCGTCCTCGTGCAGGTCGCGCGCAGCGCCGGGCACATCAGCCAGGACGTGTACCAGACGACGCTGGCCGCCTCGCTCATCACGATCCTGCTCAACGCTGCGCTCTTCCGCGCCATGGAGAGCTGGGTGGGCAAGCTCGGCCTGGGCGGTCGACGCCATCGGAAGGAGCTGGCCGTCGAGCGGGCGGGGCTTCGCGATCATGTCGTCCTCTGCGGTTTCGGGCGCGTGGGGAGCGCCATCGGCGAGGCCCTCGAGAGCTTCGGCATCCGCTATCTCGTGATCGAGCTCGATCCCGATGTGATCAAGGGACTGGCCGCGCGCGGCGTGCCCTGCCTCTTCGGCGATGCCGGGCACGGCCGGATTCTCGAGCACGCGGGTGTCGATCGCGCGGCGCTCGCCGTGGTCACCGTGCCCGAGGCCGATCGCGCGCGGCTGGCCGTGCAGGGACTTCGCCGATTGCGCCCCGACCTGCCCATCCTCGCGCGCTTCCACGACGCCGCCTCTCGCGACGGACTCCTGCGCGCGGGCGCCGACGAGCTCATCCAGCCCGAGACGGAAGCCGCGGCGACACTGATCCGCCACGCGCTCCGCCGCCTCGAGCTTCCTCAGGAGCGCGTCCTCGCCTACCTGGGGCGTTTCCGTGGCGCCATGGAGAGGGCGCAGGCGAACGCAGGCGCAGCCGAGGCGCTGCCCGCGGTGGAGGAGGTGGTGATGGGGTCGGGGCCACTCGCCGATCAGACGCTGGGGGAAGCGCGTGTCCGCGAGCGCTTCGGGGTGACGGTGGTCGCCATCACGAAGGCCCGCGGCCCCGTGCTGCACAATCCCACGGCCGACACGGTCCTGCGCACGGGCGACCGCGTGCGGGTCTTCGGCCTTCCCGATCAGCTCGCGTCGTTCCGGCGAGAGGCGGGCGGCTGAGCCGGCTCAGGCGGCGAAGGCCGTCCAGAGCGCGAGGGCAAAGGCGGCGGCGGTCAGGCCGAGGCACAGCGCGGCGAGAACACGGTGCGTGCCGTGCTCCGACCGCCCCCCTCCGAGCACCAGGGCCGCCAGGAAGCCGCCGGCGAATCCGCCGCCATGGCCCCAGTTGTTGACATGGAAGCCGGGAAGAAAGCCCAGGACGAAGATGACGAGGGCCCACGTGCCGTATTGCTTGAGGACGGCCTGGCCGAAGAACCCCCCGCGCTGGCGGCCGTAGTAGACCATGGCCCCGAAGAGCCCGAAGACGGCGCCCGAGGCGCCGAGGGTGTAGGGGACGCCGACGAAATTCGAGAGAACGAAGCCCAGGGCGCCGCTCACCGTGAAGATCACGATGAAGCGCGCATGGCCGAAGACCTCCTCGACATCGGAGGCCATCTGGCGAATCCAGAGCAGGTTGAAGACCAGATGGAGGAGGCTGCCGTGCAGGTAAATGGCGGTGAGGACTGTCCACCAGCGGCCCTGGCGCCACGGCTCCGCGCCCGTCATGCCGAGATGCTCGAGGGCGAGGCCGCTCGGGGCGAGGAAGTCGAAGGGGCTACGCGCGCTGAGGAGGCTGCCGGGGTCGAGGAGGAGCGACGCGACGTAGGCTGCCACGGCCACGACGGTGACGAGCCCCGCGAAGTCCAGGCGGCCCATCCAGCGTCCGAGGCCGGGGGCGAGGCCCCACAGGCCGGGATTCCTCCGCCCGCAGTAGAAGCAGGCGGGCGCGTCCGCGCGGTTGAGCTTGCCGCAGGCGTAGCAGAGGATCGACCCCGACCGCTTCCTGAACACTGAGCGGGCGCTACGCCCCGTACTTGATGAAGCGCAGGGCGTTGGCCATGAGGATCGGCATGAGCTCCTGCGCGGGCAGCACGCCGAGGGCTCCGCTCGCGCAGTCCCGCTCCGTGAAGCGGCTCACCTGATCGGCGCCGCAGTAGCGGCTCGCCACGAGCGCGGGAACGGGCTGCCAGCCGTGCGCGGCCAGGATCGACGGCGTCGAGTGGTCGCCCGAGACGGCGAGGACGTCGGGCTCGAGGGCGAGAATACCGGGCAGCTCCGCGTCGAAGCGCTCGAGGGCGGCCACCTTGGCGTCGAAGTCGCCGTCCTCGCCCGCCTTGTCGGTGTCCTTGTAGTGCACGAAGAAGAAATCGTGCGCCGTCCACTGCTTCCGCAGCGTCTCGATCTCGTCGGCAAAGGTCGTGCCCGTCTTCAGCACCTCCATGCCGACCAGACGGGCGAGGCCACGGTACATGGGATAGGCGGCGATGGCGGCGGCGCGAAAGCTGTAGATCTCGGGGAAGAGTGGCAGGGCGGGCTGGGTGTCGAAGCCACGCAGCAGGATCATGTTGGCGGGGGCGTCGTCCCGGAGCAGCTCGCGCGCGCGCGCGATGAACTGGTTGACGATGACGGCCGTGCGCTCGGCCGCCGCATCAAGGGCGCGCACGGGCAGAGGCGGCGTGCCGAGGGCCTGCGGATCCGTCTCCGAGAGGTGCCCGGAGAGACCCTGGCCGCGGAGCACGAGCACGAACCGGTGCTCCTTGACGGGCTCGATCAGGAGCTCCGCGCCTTCCCCGTGGATCTGTCTCAGCCTCTCGCACAGCTTGACGCAGAGATCGGTCGAGATGCGCCCCGCGCGCCGGTCGGTGATCCGGCCCTCGCCGTCAACGGTGCAGAAGTTCCCCCGCGCGGCGACGTCGCCCGGCGTGAGCGGGAAATCGATGCCGAGAGCTTCGAGCACGCCGCGCCCGACGGGATGACGGAGCGGGTCATAGCCGAAGAGCCCCAGGTGTCCGGGCCCGCTGCCCGGCGTGATGCCGGGTCCGACGTGGCGCAGGAGCCCGCAGGCGGAGCGGGCGGCCAGCGCGTGCAGGTGGGGGATCCTGGCCGTCTCCAGCTCGCTCTTGCCCGTCTCCGGGCGGGGGAGGCCGCCAAGGCCATCCAGGGAGCAGAGCACGATCTTCGTGGTGCTGGGCTGGGCGAGCCCACGCAGGAGGTCGAGATCCACCGCGGCTCAGGCCTCCTTGTTCTCGGCGAAGTCTGCGGGCACGGGCGGCCCCCAGACGTAGAGCGCATCCTCGGGGGGGAAATTGCGCGGCTCCCAGGCGCAGCTCTCCGGGATGTGGTCCAGGTCGTAGAAGTACTCCGCGAAGCTGCCCCATGGGTCGCGGATGTAGTAGAAGAAGTTCGACCCGATGACGTGGCGCCCGAGCCCCCAGCCCGGCTGCCAGCCGCGATCGGCCATGGCCGCGGCGCTCAGCGCGATCTCGTCGACGCCCCCGACCTCGAAGGACGCGTGATGGAAGCCGGGCGCGGTCGAGGCGAGGAGGGCGAGGTTGTGGTGGTCGGTCGTGCAGCGCATGAAGGCGATGATCTCCTGCGAGCGGTCCGACAGCTTGAGCCCGAGCACGCGCGTGTAGAAGTCGACCTGGCGGGCGATGTCCGAGGTGAAGAGGAGGACGTGGCCCAGGCGCCTCGGGGCCGGCTTGAGGCCGCGCTCGGGAGCGCCGCGCACGGCCTGGCGCGGGGCATAGCCGGGGCCGTTGAGCGGCGGGGGCGGGTCGGTGGGGGCGCCGGGCGCCGATTCCTCGCGCACGTTGACGAGATTGCCGTCGGGATCGCGGAACCAGAAGCCCTCGCCGGACGCTCCGCGCGGGGGATCGATCTCCGGCCCGCCGCTGCGTCGCACGGCCTCACGCGTCCGGGCGAAGTCCTCGCCGGTGGCGCCGAAGCAGAGATGGTGCAGCCGCTTGCGCGGCCCTTCGTAGAGCTGCACGCTCTCGCGCGACTGACGCGCGGGCCGCAGACGTACGGCGGCGCCGCGGCCCGACTCGTCCACGAGCCCGAAGTCCTGGTAGTACCGCTGGCCAAGCGACTGGTCCGGCACTTCGAGCGCGTAGTGCAGCAAGGAGCGGACGGCCATGTCGGTCTCCCCGGATGCGCTCAGGCGTCCTTGACGGGGTTTTCCAGCGTGCCCAGTCCCGTGATCTCGAGCTTGCACACATCGCCGGGGCCGAGGGTGATCTGCGGCTTGCGCGTGAAGCCCACGCCGGCGGGAGTGCCGGTGGCGATGAGATCGCCCGGCGACAGCGTCATGATGTTGGTCAGGTACTGGATGATGTAGCCGAGGTCGAAGATGAAGTTCTTCGTGTTGCCGTTCTGCATGAGCGTCCCGTTGACCCAGGTCTTCAGCTCGAGGACGTGGGGATTCGGGATCTCCGCCCGATCCGCGATGTACGGCCCCACCGGAGCCAGCGTGTCGCCGAACTTGCCGGGGCCCCACTGGCTCGTGTGAAACTGGAAGTCACGGGCGCTCGCGTCGTTGATGATGGTGTAGCCGAAGATGTAGTCGAGCGCCTTGTCCTTCGGCACGAAGCGCGCCGTCTTGCCGATGACCACGCCCAGCTCGACCTCCCAGTCGAGGGTCTTCTCTCCGCGCGGCCGCAGGATCGGCTCTCCCGGGTCCAGGATGGCGTTGTTCCACTTGGGAAAGACGGGCGGCTCCTTGGGCACGGGGTTCCCCGACTCCTCGGCGTGGTCCTTGTAGTTGAGCCCGATGCAGATGAACTTGCCCGGGTCATTGATCGGGGCGTGGAGCCGGACGGAGCTCAGGGAATGGGCCACGGCCTGGAAGCGCCCCCCCTTGACGGCCTCCATCATCGACGCGAGGGCATCCTGGCTTGCCTGTCCCCCCTCCAGAAAGCCGCGGGTGCTCTGGGGAAAGAGCGCGGCGGCAATGGCGCGGGCTCGAACCACCCCACGGGACGCCAGGAGGGCGGCATAGCTGGCCTCGAGGTCGACTACGCGGTCCTTGCCTTCGAGGATTCCCAGGCGGGGCAACTGGCCATTGTGGGAGAACCGGACGATCTTCATGGGTGAGGCTCCTCCTTGTGCTTGGGGAAGCGGTCTGGGGCTGCGGGCGGAATCATAACACCCCCTGCCGGGGCAGGGTATCCGGGGCTGGGGGCGATTTCTATCGACTGGTTTTTCCTTGATAAAGTCGTGGCTAGGCGCCTATCTTAGGTGAAGGGTGGTTGCCGGACCCATCAACGTAAGAAGATGCCTCGTAACGAGTGACGGAGGTAGCGCCATGAAGGCTTCTTCGTGGATTTCTGCGGTGGTCGCGGCCGCAGTTCTTTTCTCTGGCCCGGTGATGCCACTGGTAGCGTGGGCCCAGACGCAGCCGGCGGACCAGCCGCAGGTGGCGCAGGCGACACCTGCGACGCCAGCGCCTGCCGTGCCGGCTCCGCCGCCACCTCCTCCGCCTCCGAAGCAGCTGATGATCGAGCCGTCCCTGATCGATCGGCAGCCTGTCCCCATGCCCTACTCGAACCTGCCCCCCGCGGTTGATCCTGTCACGTCCACGGAGCCGACCACCGGTGATGCGGTCGGCGCGGGCTTCCTCAACGTCATCTACGTCCCGGGCAAGGCCATCATCTGCACGGCAGGAACTCTTACCAGCGTGCTCGTGATGCTCCTGACCTTCGGGAGCGGCTATCGCGCGGCGACGGGCGTGTTCAACGAAGGCTGCGGGGGCGACTGGGTCCTCACGCCGGAGCACGTCAGCGGTCAGATCCCTGGCCCTGGCGATGCGGGCTACTATCCCGGTACCCGTCGCTACTAAGCTGGGCCAGGATCCCGCGTCGCGTACCTCTCCGTTACGGGAAACGCAGCCGGAGCGCGTAGGTAGCTCGCCCGCGCTCCGTGCCATTTCCGCTCGTGCGACTTCCATCGCAGCGTTGACCCGCCGGCCCCTCCGCGACCGCAACGCCTGAAGGTCGGCCGTGGCTCAGGCACTCCGCCGGGCCGTCCCCCTCCTCTTCTTCGTCTTGCTCGTGATAGGCTTCGCTGCCGGCATCTGGGGCACGTGGCGGGCCGTCTATCCGGGGCCGGGCCTTCACCGGATCACGGGAGTGTTCGAGGCGCGGGCCGGCGACACGCTCATGGTCGTCAACCACGACGCCGCCCCCGGCCTCATGGACGAGATGAGGAACATGGCCTTCTTTGCCGAGACGAAAGAGCTGCTGGACACGGCCGGCCTGAAGCGTGGGGATCGGGTGCGTCTGACCGTGCGCCAGCTCCCGGATCGCTATCTGGTCGTCGAGATCCGCAAGATCCAGTGAAGGGGAGCCGGATGGCCGACGAAAGCTTCTCGCCCGAAGCTCACCGCTTCGCCGAGCCGCGATATTTCGAGGACCTGACGGTGGGCGAGCGCTTCTACATCCCGTCGCGGACCATGACGGACGCGCACTTCTCGGCCTTCCAGGCCGCCTCTGGAGACAATCACCCCATCCACTACGATCGACCGTACTGCCGGGCGCGCGGTCACCGCGACCTGCTCGCCCACGGGCTCCTGGTGGCGGCCCAGGGCGCGGCGGGGGCGGGCATCTTTCCGCATGTCATCGGCGACTCACTCGTGGCCTTTCTCGAGCAGTCCTCTCGCTTCCTCAGACCCGTCTACGTGGGCGATACGCTGTATCCCATGCTCGTCATCACCGAGCTCACGCCCGGCCGGACCACTGGTGTCGTGGTCATGCGAGTGACCATCCACAACCAGGACCGGGAGCTCGTGATGGACGGCATCCACCGCTACCTCCTGCGCAAGCGGACGGCAGCGTCGAACTGAACCACTACCCGACGGAGGCAGCCATGGCCTTTCGCATCAACCACATTCACCTGAAGGCACCCGACCCGCGCCGCACGGCCGAGTGGTACGTCAAGGCCTTCGACTTCAAGATCGTCAACGACGAGACGCGCGTCTTCGGCGATCGCTTCATCCGCTGCCAGAGCGTGGACGGGGGCATGGCGGTGAACATCTCCGGCCCGCGCACGGGAGAGAAGCTCGGACCGGGAGACGCCTCGGCCCACTTCGGCCTCGAGCACTTCGGCTTCGACACCACGGAGATCGAGGGCGATATCCGCCGGCTCGAGGGCCTGGGCGCCAAGCTCCTCGAAGGACCCATTCAGCTCCCCAATGGCGGGCGCATCGCCTTCCTGCGCGCGCCCGACGACACGCGCGTCGAGCTCGTCCAGCCGGGCAAGGTGGCGGGCGGCTGCTGCTGAGCGCGGCGCCGTGCGGTCAATCGAGGAGTGGCGCCAGGCGCCGCGCGCGGAGCGCCTGGCGCGCCTTGCCCTGACGGGCGACGAGCTGGCGCGGGCGATTGCCGGGCAGGACGCGTCTCGGCTCGCGCGCCGGCCCGACCCCGTCAACTGGGCGTCCGTCGAGGTCCTCTGCCATCTCAGGGACACCGAGGAGTCGTTTCTCCACCGCTTCCGGCTCATCCTGATCATGGACGAGCCGCGTTTCCCGACCACGAACCCGAACCGTTGGGCGATGGAGCGGCAGTATCTGCGCAACGACTCCGCGCAGGCGCTCGAAGCCTTCGTGAGGCGACGGGCGGAGACGCTCGCCTTCCTGCGCGAGCTGTCCGACGAGCAATGGGCGCGCGCCGGGGTGCAGATGGACTCGCGTGGTCGACGCACCCTCGACGACTTCCTCGCCGTGATGGCCTGGCACGACCCGAACCACGTCGACCAGCTCAGCCGCGCCCTCGAAGGTCGCGTGTAGCGGGCACCCAGCATGATGGGAAGACCTGATCCAACGTTTTCACAACAGCGGCGGCTCTCGTGACGGCGGAGGGTCTCGTGAAGATTACGCTTCCGCTTGAATCAGGAGAGTGGCAGGGCTTCGCGACAGAGCGAATGTGGGCACAAAAGGTCACTGACAATCGCTATCGTTTGCGGAACTCCCCTTACTTTGCGCGCGGTGTGAGCATCGAAGATGTCGTGTTTGCCGAGCTCTATCCGCAATATCGGTGGGGTCAGGTCTCACAATCCAACACGCTCGTGGAACCGGACAGGGCTGAGGAGCGAGGACGATCAGCGACGCTTGCGGCGAGTGCCGGAGCGTCCCGTCCGCGGGGCCGCGCTCCTGCGGCCGACCCACCGCCACGTATCTGCGGCCAGCCCTGGAGCCTCG
>QHSC01000335.1 GCA_003220345.1 Candidatus Rokuibacteriota bacterium
GGCGTCGACATATTCTCGGAACGCAAAGCTCGTTGGGAGGCGGTGCTTCAAGGCGAGCTGGGTGATCTGTGATCGCCGGCTAAAGATGTAGTTGGTCTCCAACACGAAGAGCCCTTCGGCCCGAGACCGCACTGCGGCGAGAAACGCGTTTTCGACATCGTACTGCGGCTCTCGAAGTTCCACAGGGTGGAGCTTGAGACCTAGCGAGGGGCTGAGCGCTTCCACTTGTTTGAGTTGATCGGCCGATTGGGGATCGGAAAGTACGGCGACACGCCTGACGGTGGGCAACATCTCCTTGAAGACCCCGAGTCGTTTGGCCATCAAGTCGAGGTGAAGGAAGAACGGCCCCGTGACGTTGCCGCCCGGCCGAGCGAGGCTGGCGACGTAGCCGAGCGCCATCGGGTCGTAGTTGACGCCCACCATGACGATGGGAATCGTGGCGGTCGCTTCCTTGGCGGCACGAGCCGCGGGCGCCGTATACGTGACGATGAGGCTGACGTTAAGATGGACGAGATCAGCCGCAAGGGTCGGAAGCCGCTCGTGCTTGCCGTCGGCGCTCCGGTACTCGAAGGCGACGTTCTGACCCTCCACGTATCCGAGATCACGCAACGACTGTCGTAGCATCTGAAAGAAAGGCGAAGGCTGCGGCGTCAAGTGGAGAATTCCGATTCGGGGCATCTTCCCCGTCTGCTGCGCACGCGTCGCAAGTGGCGCGGCGAGAAGCGCGAAGACGAGGGCGGCTGCGAGCCCAGCGCGTAGAAGGATCATGCCGCTACTGACGTGTGCTGACTGAGCTCCGCAGCGATCTTCCTCCAGCCGTCGATCCGGCGCAACTTATTTGCGTGCTCGCCACGAGGCTGAAGATCAGCAGGGCCAGCGCGGCGTCTGCGCTCGGCAGCGAGCCTTGCGGGTTCACGCAATGTCTACTTCGCCCCGTCGAAAATCTCCGTCTTGTTGATGCCGCGCTGGAAGGCGAGATAGGCCTCCCTGCTCAGGCGCGGCTTGAAGGCGCCGATGATCTCCCTGGCCGACTGGGCATCGTCCCAGAGCATGTCCACGGCCATGAGGGCGAGCTGCTTGGCGTTCTCGATGTAGGCGAGCTTGGGATCCGTGATCGTGTAGTCGGCGCCGTGGCCGCTGCCGGACGAGCCGGCGATGTAGGGATGCAGGGTGGGCATCACGTGCGAGATGTCGCCCATGTCCGTGGAGCCGCTCCGGTGCCCCATCTGGGTGACGTTCTCCGCGCCGAGTCGGGCCGAGGCATTGGCGACGAAGTACTTGCCCATGCCGTCGTGGTTGAACAGCGGCAGGTATCCGGGGAGCGTCTCGATCTCGACCTGGGCGCCCAGGGCGAGGGCGCCCGCCTTGAGGGCGCGGTCCACGCGGACGTTGGCGTCGAGGATCGCCTCCACGCTCTTGCCGCGCACATAGGTCTCGATGCGCACGTCCGCGGGAATGACGTTCACCTGACTCCCGCCGTGGGTGATGATCGGATGCACGCGGATCGAATCCTCGTCCTTGAAGGTCTCCCGGATGGCATTGATGGCGGCCAGGCCGATGTGGGCGGCGTAGAGCGCGTTGATGCCCATGTGGGGCGCCCCGCCCGCGTGAGAGGCGCGTCCCATGTAGCGCACCGTCTTCACGATGCAGCCGTTGTTGGAGGCGGCCAGCCCCGCCTTCTTGTACTCGCGCTGCGGCGTCAGGTGAATCATCATCGCCATGTCCACGTCGTCGAAGTGCCCGAGGCGGAGCAGCTCGGGCTTGCCGCCCAGGAACTCGAGCTTCCCTGCCCGCGCCTGCTCGACGCGCCAGGCGACGTCACCATACTCCTCGGCGGGGACGGCGAAGAAGACCACCCGCCCGGCCAGGTGCTCGAAGGCCTTGGCGCCGACGAGGCCCATGGCGGCCCCGAGCATGCTGGCGACCTGGGCATTGTGGCCGCACGCATGGGCGGCGCCTGTCTGCGGATCGGCGACCGGATGCCCGGCCACGACCAGCGCGTCCAGCTCTCCCAGCAGCGCGAAGGTGGGCCCGTCCTTCTTGCCTCGCGCTTCGCCGCGCACGCCCGTGATGGCGAGCCCGCCCTTGGGCTGGAGCCCGATCTCGCGCATGGTGTCCTCGACCAGGCGCGAGGTCTTGAACTCCTTGAACCCCAGCTCGGGGTTCTTGCGAATCGTGTCGCCGACCGCGACGATCTTCTCGCTCTGGCGGTCGATGGCCTCGCAGACTGCGCGCTTCACGTCATCGCGTGTGGGCATGGGAGCTCCTGTCGAGTAGTCGATCGGGGAGGAAAGGTGCAATCAGCTCGTGGATGCCGCCGCCGAGGATGGCCTGCGTCATCAGGGCCGCCGTCGCCGGAGCCGGCCGCCGACCACGATGACCGACGGTGGCATCAGGCGCGCCCCAGGGCGTCGAGGAAAGCCTTGACGGCGTCCGCCGGTCGCTCGGAGCCGAGGATGGCGCCGATGACCGCCACGCCCGCCGCCCCGGCTCGCGTGACTTCGCCCACGCGTCCGGGCGTCACCCCACCCACGCCGAAGACGGGCGTGTTCACGGCAGCGCTCACCCGCTCGAGCGCGGCAAGCCCCTGGGGCGGCCCGTACTGGCGCTTGGAGGGCGTGTCGTACACCGGGCCGAAAAGGAGGAAGTCGGCGCCGTCGGACTCCGCGGTGCGCGCCTCGTCGACCGCGTGCACGGAGGCGCCGATCAGGAATCCGGGCGGGCTGATGGCGCGCAGCGCGGACACGGGCAGTGACGTCCCCGCGCGCTGAACACCGTCGGCGCCCACGGCGAGGGCGACATCGGCCCGGTCATTGATCAGGAGCCTGGCGCCATGGCGCCGGGTCGAGTCGCGAAGGGCGTGCGCGAGGCCGAGCAGATCGCGGACGGCCAGGTCCTTCTCCCGGAGCTGGACGGCCTTGAGCCCCGCGGCCAGGCAACTCTCCACCGCGTCCTGGAGGCTCGTGGCCGGCAGAGCCGAGCGGTCGGTGACGAGGTAGAGAGAGAAGCCTAGCTGCTGGACCAATCCGGCACGCCTTCGAGTGGCGACGACGCCGTGGCGTAGAGCTTCTTGCCGATGCGCCCGGCCTTGAAGGCCAGCCGTCCCGCCTCGACGGCGAGCTTCATGGCCGTGGCCATGGCCACGGGATCCTTGGCGCCCGCGATGGCCGTGTTCATGAGCACGCCGTCGCAGCCGAGCTCCATGGCGATGGCGGCATCCGAGGCGGTGCCGACGCCTGCGTCCACGATGACGGGCACGGTGACGGTCTCCAGGATGATCTTGATGTTGTACGGATTGCGGATCCCCAGCCCCGAGCCGATGGGGGCGCCGAGCGGCATCACGACCGCCGCTCCCGCGTCCTCGAGCTTCTTGGCGAGCACGGGGTCGTCGTTGGTATACGGCAGCACGCTGAAGCCCTCGCGGGCGAGCGTGCGCGTGGCCTCGAGCAGCCCCTCTACGTCGGGAAAGAGGGTGCGCGCGTCACCGATCACCTCGAGCTTGACCAGGGTGCCCAGCCCCGCCTCGCGGGCCAGGTAGCAGGTGCGGACGGCCTCGTCCGCCGTGTAGCAGCCCGCCGTGTTCGGCAGGAGCGTGTACTTCTTCAGGTCGAGATAGTCGAGGAGCGACTCCCCCTGCCCCGGCAGGCTGACGCGTCGGACCGCCACCGTGACGATCTCGGCGCCCGAGGCCTCGATGGCCTCGCGCATGTTCTCGAAGGACGGGTACTTGCCCGTGCCCACGATGAGTCGCGACTTGAACTCCTTGCCTCCCAGCCACAATGACGTGTCGTACATGGCCTTCCCTCCTTATGAGCCGCCACCCATCGGTCGCACGATCTCCACCTTGTCTCCGTTCTTGAGGCGCGTGTCGGCGTACTGGGTCTTGGGCGTGATCTCGCGGTTGAGCGCCACCGCCGTGTACTCGCGCTTGATCTTGAGCTGGAGGAGCAGATCATCCACGCTCAGCCCCTCCGGCAGCTCCATGGGCTCGCCGTTCACCAGCACGCGCATAAAAAAACCGCACCTCATCGGGTGCGGTAGAGAGACCGGGCTTCGTCCTGTCCGTCGCTTTCCCTTCGCTGGAATTACCCAGTGCAGGTTCGAGGGGTCCCGGGCCGCACCCGGTTCTCAGGAAACCTCCCCCAGCGACGACAGCCGGATTATACCCCAGCGTCAAGCTGTCCAGCGAGGGCAACCGGGTCGGTGACGGGCAGCTGGCAGACGAAGTGGCGACAGACATACGCCGTCGCCTTCCCGTCCACGGCCGGGCGCTCCGCCAGGAGCGGCAGCCCCGCCCCAGCGGGCGAGCCCGCCGGCGCGCCCGCCACGAGGCGATTGGGCATGTAGCGGCCGAATGTCGCCTGGACGAGAGCCCTCGGATCGCCGGCGCTGGGCCACACGAGGGCGACCTCGGCCACGGGTCCCAGCTGGAAGTCGAGGGCGGCGAGATAGCGGCCGAAGCCCGAAGGGTAGCGGCGCATGAGATCGGCCATGGGGCGGAGGGCCGTCAGGGACCGCTGCTCGTAGCGCTCCTCGCCGAAGAAGACGGCGAGCCGCAGGAGCCACTCGATGGTCACCGATGTTCCGCAGGGGACGGCATTGTCGAAGAGGTTTCGCGGGCGCACCACGAGCGCTTCCTGGTCGGCGCCCGTGTCGAAGAAGGTCGCGTGCTCCTCGTCCCAGAAGAGCCCGAGGGCCTGGTCACAGAGACGGCGGGACTCGTCGAGCCAGCGCCGGTCGAAGGTGGCCTCGTAGAGGGCGAGGAGCCCCATGCCGACCATGGCGTAGTCCTCGAGGTAGCCCTTGATCTTGGCTTGCCCGTCCTTCCAGGAGCGGAGCAGTCGCTCGCCGTCCCTCATCTGGGTCATGATCAGCTCGGCATTCCTGGTCGCCGCGGCGAGATAGTCCGCGCGGCCGAGCACGCGTCCCGCCTCGGCGAAGGCGCTCAGGGCGAGGCCGTTCCACGACGCGAGCACCTTGTCGTCGAGACCGGGGTGGACCCGCTTCTCCCGCGCCTCGTACAGACGCGCCCGGGCGCCGGCAATCAGCTCGGCCAGGTGCTCCACGGTCAGCCCCAGGGCCTCGGCCACATCGACGGGCGGGCGGGGCACCCAGAGAATGCTGTGCCCCTCGAAGTTGGGCCTGTCGTCCACTCCCCAGTAGGCGAGAGCCGCGCGCGCCATCTCGGGATCACCGAGGACCGCCGTGATCTCCTCGGGAGACCACACGAAGAACTTTCCTTCGACGCCTTCGGAGTCGGCGTCCTGCGCCGAGAAGAAGCCCCCGGAAGGATGGGTCATCTCGCGGAGGAGGTAGTCGAGCGTCTCCTCGCAGACGCGTCGGTACTCGGCGTCGCCGGTCGCGAGCCAGGCGCGCAGGTAGAGCGAGGCGAGCTGGCCGTTGTCGTAGAGCATCTTCTCGAAATGCGGCACCAGCCACTGTCCATCCACGGAGTAGCGGTGGAAGCCCCCGCCGATCTGGTCGTACATGCCGCCGCGCGCCATCTTGGTCAGGGTGAGGCGCGCCATGTCGAGGGCGTGAGCGTTGCCGGTGCGCTTCCAGAAGCGCAGCAGGAAGTCCCAGTTCATGGGCTGGGGAAACTTGGGGGCACGGCCCATGCCGCCCTCGCGCGAGTCGAACTCCTGGGCAAAGGCCTGGTAGGCCCCGACCAGGATCTCGTCGGTGAGCAAGGTCGCCGAGCTGCGTAGCCGCTCGCCCTGGCGCATCTGCTCGAGGAGCTGGCGCCCCGCCTCGACGATCTCGCCGCGCCGCGAGCGGTAGGCCTCGGCCACGGACTGGATGAGCCGGGGAAAGCCCGGCATGCCCTGCCGATCCACGGGCGGGTAATAGGTGCCGCCGTAGAAGGGCACGCCCTCCGGCGTGAGGAACACCGTCATGGGCCAGCCACCGTGCCCCGTCATCGCCTGGACCGCCTGCATGTAGATCTGATCGACGTCGGGGCGCTCCTCGCGATCCACCTTGATGTTCACGAAGAGCTGGTTCATCAGCCCGGCGATCTCATCGCTTTCGAACGACTCGCGCTCCATCACGTGGCACCAGTGGCAGGCGGAGTAGCCCACGGAGAGGAGGAGCGGCTTGTCCTCGGCCCGCGCGCGCTCGAACGCCTCGGGCCCCCACGGATACCAGTCCACGGGATTGTGCTGGTGCTGGAGAAGGTACGGGCTCGTCTCCCGGGCGAGGCGATTCGTGTGCGCGTGCTCGCTCACGCCCGTCCTCTACGAGGCCGACTTGACGAACGGAAGCTCGACGACGCGAGCGGGGACGACCTGGTCACGAACCTGGACCGCCACCACGCTCCCGGGCTCGAAATGCTCGCGGCGGACATAGCCCAGCGCGATGGGCTTGCCGAGGGCGACGGAGCGGACGGCCGAGGTGACGCGTCCGACCTCCTTGTCCTCGGCCACGACGACGTCGCCGGGCGCGGGAACCTGCTCGCCATCGACGATGAGACCGGAGAGGCCTCGATTGACGTGGCCGCGATACTTGACCCGCGCCACGGTCTCCTGGCCGATGTAGCAGCCCTTGGTGTAGCTCACGAGCTGATCGAGCCGCGTCTCGGGCAGGATGAGACTCTCGTCCACGTCGGCGCCGAAGGCCGGCAGGCCCGCCTCGACGCGCAGCACCTCGGCCGCCTCGGCACCCACGGGCACGCCGCCCGCCTCGCGCAGCGCTTTCCACAGAGCCGGACCATGCGCGGCGGCGGTCCAGCAGTCGAAGCCCGGAGTCACCGCGTGATTGCGCCGAGCGATGCGCACCGGCGCTCCCGCGATGGAGACCTCCTGGTGCGAGTAGAGCTCGGCGGCCAGGCATGCTCCGGCGAGACCGGCGAGCGTCTTCTCGGCCCCGGGCCCCTGCACCGCGAGAACGACATAGGCGTCATCTGCGGCCTCGAAGTACGCCTTCTCGGAGATGAGGAACTTGTCGATCGTCTGGAGAAACTTCTCCGTCGATCCGGCGGGCAGCTCGAGGAGGATACGGTCCTCGAGGACATAGACGGTGAGCAGCGAGACGACCTTGCCGTGGGCGTCGAGGAATGCCGCGGGGCAACCTTGCCCCGGCTGAAGGGCCTTGATGTCGTTCGAGAGCATGCCCTGGAGAAATGTCGCTCGATCGCGCCCGGTCACCACGACCTTGCCGACCATGGAGCGGTCCAGGAGGCCGGCGGCTCCCATCACGGCCCCATGCTCTGCTATCGGATCGCCGTAGCGAAGCGGCACGAGCCAGCCGGAGCTCTCGCCGAAGACGGCGCCTTCGGCTCGATGAACGTCATTGAGGAGGAGGAGAAGCGGGCTGGGCACGGTCCCATTGTGACGTGCTTCCCCGGGAAGTCAACTTGCGAGGGGCTTCGGGCTCGGTCACAATGGCCGCCGTGACATCCCCCGATCTCCGCGCGCGGCGGCGCTTCCACCGGCGCTTGCTCGCGTGGTACGCCCGACACGGCCGCGATCTCCCGTGGCGCCGTACCCGCGATCCCTATCGCATCCTCGTCTCGGAGATCATGCTCCAGCAGACGCAGGTCGACCGGGTCATCCCCAAGTATCGCGAGTTCCTCGGACGCTATCCGACGTTCCAGCAGCTCGCGGACGCGCGACTCCCCGACGTGACGCGCGCCTGGTATCCGCTCGGCTACTATCGCCGCGCGAAGCACCTTCACGGCATCGCCCGCGAGACGGTGGCGCGCTACGGCGGGCGGCTTCCCGACGAGGGCGCGGAGCTGCTTCGCCTCGGCGGGATAGGCCGGTACACGGCCGGGGCCATCCTGGCCTTCGCGCATCGGAAGGACGCTGCCCTCGTGGACACCAACGTGCGGCGCGTGCTCGGCCGGGTTTTCCTGGGCGCCCGGCGGCTGGCCCGACTCCGCGGCGAGAGGACCATGTGGGACCTCGCCGAATCTCTCGTCCCCGCGGGGCGCGCCTATGACTACAATCAGGCCCTGATGGATTTCGGCGCGACGTGGTGCACGGCGCGCAAGCCCAAGTGCCCGAGGTGTCCGATGAAGACCTTCTGCAGGAGCTATGACCGTGCCGGCGCTTGAGGGCAAGGTCGCTCTCATCGCGGGTGGCGGAACGGGCATCGGCCGGGCGACCGCGGAGCTCTTTGGCCAGGAAGGCGCGCGCGTGGTCGTCTTCGGCAGGCGGCCCGAGCCGCTGGCCGAGACGGTGGACGCCATCGTCAAGGCGGGTGGCGTGGCGGCGGCGGTGAGCGGAGATGTGGGGAGCGAGGCCGACGTCGCGCGGTTCGTCGGCACGGCGCGCGCGCAGTACGGCGGCGTGGACTGCCTGGTCAACTGCGCGGCGGTGCGCCTCCGCTCTGCCCTCCTCGAGATCAGCGCCGCCGATTTTGCGGAAGTGCTGCGCATCAACCTGATCGGGGCCTTCATCCTGACCAAGACCGCGGCGCCGGCCATGCGTGAGCGCGGCGGTGGGAGCATCATTCATCTCGGCTCGGCCCTGGGCACGGTGGCCGCGCCCGACTTCTCTCCCTACGTGGCGTCCAAAGGGGGCGTGCACCAGCTCGCCCGCGCCGCCGCCGTCGAGCTGGTGCAGGACGAGATCCGCGTCAACGTCGTCGCTCCCGGCACCATCGACACGGCCATCGGGCAGGGTGTTCCCGAGTTCCGCCGCCACCTCCTCAAGCATCGCATCCCCATCGGCCGCGCCGGTCACGTGGACGATGTTGCCTCGCTCTGCCTCTATCTCGCCTCGGATGCCTCGAAGTACATGACGGGGGCGATCATCCCCATCGACGGCGGCTGGACCGCGTCGTAGCGCTCGTGGGCGAGGTGGTCGAAGTCGTCGCCGCGGTGATCGAGCGCGATGGGAGGTATCTCATCACGCGCCGGCTCCAGGACACGCACCTCGCCGGGCTGTGGGAGTTCCCCGGCGGCAAGATCTGGCCGGGCGAGCAGCCCGAGGTGGCCCTGAAGCGCGAGCTCTCCGAGGAGCTGGGGGTGACCGCCGAGGTCGGGGAGCTGCTCGAGAGCGTGGACTGGAGCTACCCGGAGAAGACGGTGCACATTCGCTTCTTCCGATGCGCGATCCTGGGTGCCCCCCAGCCCCTGCAGGGCCAGGAGATGCTCTGGGTCGAGGCAGCCGAGCTTCCGTCGCGCCGCTTCCCGGAGGCCGACGCCGAGCTCATCCGCCGCCTCTCCCACACACGATGACACCTTGACGCGGCGAGCCGAGCCGCATACGATCTCGTAACTCGATGACCCTCGTAGGGAGGACGACCAACATGATCAACGCGCTTCGCAGCTTCCTGCTCGCCGTGCTCGCCACGGCGGCCCTCACCTCACCTGCCTTCGCCCAGGGCGCCATCAAGATCGGCGTCCTGACTCCGCTTTCGCCTCCCGGCGACGCCGCCGCGGGTCAGTTCATCGTCCGGGGCGCCAAGATGGCGGCGGACGAGATCAACGGAAAGGGTGGGGTGCTCGGCGGGCGCAAGATCGAGCTCATCGTCGAGGACGACTCCGGCACCCCCGAGAAGGGCGCGGCCGGGCTGCGCAAGCTGGCCGGCCAGGACAAGGTCGTGGCCGTGGTCGGGCAGTTCCACAGCTCGGTGGCGGAGGCCGTCCAGGACCTCGCCGAGCAGCTCAAGGTGCCGGTCTTCCTGACCCAGGCCTCGGCCAAGAAGCTCACGGAGAAGCACCTCAACTACACCTTCCGCACCCACGTCATCGATCCGGACCGCGTCACCCTGTGGAACAAGTGGATCCAGCAGCAGGGCTTCAAGCGCGTCGCCGTCCTCGCGGAAAACACGGACTACGGCGTGGGCGTGGTCGAAGAGACGAAGAAGCAGTTCGTCTCCATGAACGTCAAGGCCGAGCTCAAGACCATCATCTTCGATCGGGCCGTGGTCGACCTGACGCCGCAGATCCTCGAGATCAAGAACTGGAAGCCGGACCTCTTCATCAATGTCGGGATCGGGACGCCGCTCTACCTCATCACCAAGCAGGCCTACGACGTGGGGCTGTTCCCCGCCGTGCCCATGCTCATGTCTTACGATGCGCCCTCGCGCCCGGAGTACTGGAACACGCTGGGCGAGAAAGGCACCTTCGCCACCTTCATCGTCTACTACCACCCAACCATGAAGCTGACGCCGCGCGGGGAGGCCTTCCGCGCCCGTTACCTCGAGCAGTTCAAGGAGCAGCCGGTCTACGGCGGCCTCAACGCTTATGCGCAGGTGATGCTGCTCGCCGACGCCATGAACGCCGGCAAGACCGACAAGCCAGAGGACATCGTCAAGTCTCTCCTCGCGAACAAGTTCGTCGGCTGGAACGGTACGATCGCTTTCACGCGCGGCGAGGGCCCGTACTGGCAGCAGTGGACGCCGCCCATGCTCTTCCTCCAGTACACGAAGCCCGAGCAGGCCTTCCCCGAGGCCAAGATCATCTATCCACCGGAGCTCAAGACCGGCGACCTCATGCTGGCGCCGAAGCGCTGAGGACCCGCTTCCAGACAGCGGGAGCCGCCTGACGGAGCGCATGGACGCCTTTATCCTGTCGCAGTACGTTCTGTCCGGGCTGGTCATCGGCGTCATCTACGGCCTGATGGCCCTGGGGATCACCTTCATCTACAGCATCATGAAGATGATCAACTGGTCCATGGGCGAGTTCTACATGATCGGCAGCTACGTGCAGTACGCGCTTCTCGCCGGCGTGCTCGGCTGGTCGCTCTGGTACGTTGCGCTGCCCGTGGCCATGGTGTCTGTATTCCTCCTCGGCCTGCTCGTCCAGCGCTTTCTCCTGCGTCCCATGTACGTGGGGGGTGTGGAGCGGCGCGACGAATACGCGACCATCGTCACCATCGCCCTCATGGTCCTCTTCCGGAACCTCGCCATCGTCCTCGGCGGCCCCAACCAGTACGCGCCCCGCGACTACGCGCGGGCCACCACCCTCGTGACTCTGCCCATCTCGGGAAACCGGATGGTCGCGCTCCTCGGCACCCTCGTTCTTCTCGCCCTCTTCTTCCTCGTGATCAAGACGACCTGGATCGGGCGGGCCTTCCGCGGGGCGGCCCAGAATCGCGTGGGGATCCAGACCGCGGGTGTCGACGTGCTCCGGCTCGACATGCTGGCCTTCGGCGTCGGCGTGGCCCTGGCCGCCGCGGCGGGCGCGCTCCTCGCCCCGGATTTCCTCGTCTATCCCGAGAACGGCGCCATCTCGACCTTCAAGGGCTTCGAGATCATCGTCATCGGCGGGCTCGGATCCATCCTGGGGAGTATCGTGGGCGGGATCTTGCTGGGCGTGATCGAGGCGCTCGGATCGGTCTTCCTCTCGCCTGCGTACAAGGACCTCTACGGCTTCGTGCTCCTGATCGCCCTGCTGGTCTTCAGGCCCACGGGCCTCTTCGGGGAGCGCGAGCGGACAGTTTAATCGAGCGTCAGTCCGCGGGGGGACGGGCGGTCAGAAGCGGGGCCAGCGCGGGTACGGCGCGGCTGAGGCGCTCTCCGAGAGCGAGGCCGAGCCCCATCAGTCCAGCGGGAAAGGCGCGGGCTGCCACGAGGACGAGAAGAGCGAAGACCACCATCCGGATCTCGCCCCAGCTGCGCAGCTCCTCGGAGAGGAGCTCGATGAAGACCGCGCCGACCACGGGCCCCGCGAAGGTTCGGAACCCGCCCGCGATGACCATGATCACGATGATCGCCATCTCGTTGAACTTCATCGGCGTGGGGGAGAGCAGGCCGTTGAACTTCATCGGCGTGGGGGAGAGCAGGCCGATGTAGTGGCCCTCGAAGCCGCCGGCCACCGCCGCGAAGACCGCCGAGATCACGAAGGCGACGCGCTTCCACTTGAAGGTGTCGAGCCCCATGACCGCGGCCGCTTCCTCGTCGTCGCGGATGGCCTGCAGGTAGGAACCGACCCGCGAATGCAGGATCTGCCAGGCGACCAGGAGGGCGGCCAGGGTCAGGCCGAGGAAGAGATAGTAGTACGGCGTGGGGTGCGGAGTCCCGAAGAGCAAGGGCGCCTTCAGGCCGAGGTCCCCCCGCGTGATCTGGTACTCGACCGCGACGAAGAGCCGCATCGACTCCGCGAAGGCCCAGGTGGCCAGGGCCAGATAGATGGCGCGCATGCGCAGGCAGAGGGTTCCGAGCCCGTAGCCGATGGCGGCGGCGACGACCACGCCCGCCGCGATGCCCACGAGAATCGGCGCGCGGAAGTACAGGCACAGGAGCGCGGAGGTATAGGCGCCGATCCCCGCGAAGGTGTGATGGGCGAGGGAGAACTGGCCCGTGTAGCCCGCGAGGAGGTTCCAGCCCACGGCCAGGATGACGTAATAGAGGCACATCGTGTAGACGTGCACGTGGTACTCGGAGGCGGCAAGCGGCAGCCACGCGAGCGCGGCATAGGCCAGGAGCGCCCACCCGAGCCGCCGCGCGAATCCCGGCATCGCTCTCAGGCGCCCAGGAGCGCGTCGCGCACGATCTCGCGCAGCTGGTCGGCGAAGTCCCGCCGGGGCCCTTCGCGGCGGACCTGCCCACGCTCGAGCAAGTAGAGGTAGTCCGACACCTGCACGGCCTTGTTGATGTTCTGGTCCACGAGAAGGATCGTGACGCCCTGCCCGCGCACCTCGAGCAGACGCGCGTAGACCTGCTCGACGATGCGGGGGGCCAGGCCGGCCGAGGGCTCGTCCACCAGGAGCAGTGTCGGCTCGGTCACCAGCTCCTTGGCGAGGGAGAGCATCTTGGCCTCTCCGCCCGAGAGCATGGTGGCGCGGCGCTGCCGCCGCTCGCGCAGGCGGGGGAAGGCCGCGTAGGCGCGCTCGAGACGGTCGGCCACCCGGCCCTTGTCGGAGCGGATCACCCAGGCGCCGAGGAGCAGGTTCTCCTCCACCGTGAGCTGGGGAAAGATGTTCGCGCCCTGCGGCACGTAGCTGATGCCCAGCCGCTTGATCTCGTGCGGCGCCAGGGCGCTGATGTCGCGGCCGCCCAGCGAGATCCGGCCGCGCTTGGGATGAAGGAACCCGAATATCGTCTTGAGGAGGGTGGACTTCCCGGCTCCATTTGGTCCGATCACACCCGTGATGGTGCCGGGCTCGACGCGCAGGGTGATGTCGGCGAGGATGTCGATGCCCTCGACGTATCCGGCGACCAGCTGCTCGACGGCGAGTCGATTCATCAGGGTCCCAGGTACGCCTCGAGCACCAGCTGGTTGTTGGCGACTTCCTCCAGGGTCCCTTCGGCGATGAGCCGGCCCTCGTCCATCACCGAGACCCGCTGGCAGAGCCGTCGCAGCTCCGCCATCTCGTGGGACACGATGAGAAAGGTGATCTCCTCCTCGCGGTTCATCTTGAGAATGGCCTCCAGGATGATGTCGCGGATGGAGGGATGCACGCCCGCGAAGGGCTCGTCCATGAGGATGAGATGGAGCGGCCGCACCATGAGGGCGCGGGCGATCTGGATGAGCATGCTCTGGCCGCCCGAGAGCTCCTTGGCGGGAGCGTGGCGCAGGCGGTCGAGCGTCACGAAGTCGAGCAGCCCTCGCGCCCGCTCCGTGATCTCCGGGAGCGCGCCGCCTGCCCCGCGATCGAGGGCGGCGAGGGCGGGCAGGAGGACGTTCTCGAGCACGGTCATGTGACCGAAGAGCTTCGGGATCTGAAAGGTCCGCGCGATCCCGCAGGCCGTGATCTCGTGCGGGCGCAGCTTGTCCGTCCGTCGACCGCAGAGGTGGATCTCCCCGCCGTCGGCCCGGTAGAGTCCAGACAGGACGTTCACGGTCGTGGTCTTTCCCGAGCCGTTCGGGCCGATGAGGCCGCGGATCTGGGCGCGCGGCACCGTGATGGAGAGCTGGTCCACCGCCACGAGCCCGCCGAAGCGCTTGGTGAGGCCGCGCGTCTCGAGCACGGGAGGGCCCGCGGTCATGCTCGGCGCGACCATTCCTTGACGGCTGCCTCGTCCACCTCGACGCCGAGGCCAGGGCGATCGAGGCCGAGGATGCAGCCGTCGGCATAGCGGACGGGATCGCGGACCACGTCGCCCTTGAGCAGAAGGGGGCCGAAGAGCTCACAGCCCCACGTCACGGGCGCCGCCGCCAGGGCCACCTGCAGATAGGCGGCCGTGCCCAGCGAGGTCTCGATCATGCAGCCGACGTAGCAGGTCATGCCCGCCGCCTCCGCGATGCGGGCGATGGCGAGCGTGTTCGAGATACCGGCGGACTTGGTCACCTTGAGCCCGAGAATGCTCACGCCGCCCAGCCGCGCGATGGCGAGAGCGTCGTGAGGCGAGAAGCAGGACTCGTCGGCCATGATGGGCACGCTCACGCGCTTCGCGATCTCGGCCATGCCTTCGAGATCCCAGCGCGGCACGGGCTGCTCCACGAAATCGAGGCTCCAGGGCTCGAGGGCCCGGATGGCCTTGAGGGCCGTCGAACGATCCCAGCCTTGATTGGCGTCCACGCGGAGGGAGACGTCGGGGCCGAGCGCCTCGCGCAGGCGCTTGACCCGCGCCACGTCCTCGGCCAGGGGGAGGGCGGCCGTCTTGATCTTGAAGATGCGATGGCCGCGGGCGACCTTGGCCCGCGCTTCCTCGACTTCGGCGTCGTGGTCGGCCACGGCCAGCGACCACGAGAGGGGTACGCGGTCCCGCACGCGTCCCCCGAGCAGGCGGTGGACGGGGACGCCCAGGGCCTTGCCGTTCAGGTCCCAGAGGGCCATCTCCACGGCCGCCCGCGCGAAGGGATTCCCTTGAACGCGCCGGGCCAGCTCGCGGGCGAGCGGCTCGATCTCCCCGGCCTCGCGTCCGACGAGCCAGGGCGCGATGTAGCGCTCGATGGTGGCCGCCACGGACTCCGAGGACTCCTCGCTCCAGGTCGGCCCGCCGAGGCAGGCCGCCTCGCCCCAGCCTACCAGTCCATCTGGCGTCTCGAGGCGCACGAAGACGAAGTTCATCGTCTCGAGGGTCGTGAAGGACATCTTGTGGGGGCGCTCGACGGGGATGTCTGCCTGGATCACGCGCACGTCGGCGATCTTCATGGAACCGCACTATCCATGCTGCGAGCAGAGCCGTCAAGCGCGATCTCGACCATCAAGATACCGAGAGTGTAGCAACATGCAGCCCATTCTCGGTCACGGGCGGCGTGGACCTAGGCGTTCTCGCGCTGTTCCCAACCTTGGCACAGCATCGTCGATGATGGGCACACGCTACTCGATCACCCGATCCGCCCGCGCCAGCACCGAGGGCGGGATCGTGAGCCCGAGCGCCTTCGCAGTCTTGAGGTTGATCACCAGCTCGAACTTGTTGGGCTGCTCGACCGGCAAGTCCGCCGGCTTGGCCCCTTTGAGGATCTTGTCCACATACGTAGCGGCCCGGCGGAATAAATCGGGAACACTCGGGGCATACGACATGAGGGCACCGATGTCCACAAACTCACTCGATGCGTACATCGCCGGGAGACGATTCTTTGCCGCCAGGTCCACGACGCGCTTGCTGTGAAGCGCCAGCGCGGCTCCGGCTGCGACCAGCAGAGCACCGACGCGCTCTCGCATTGCCGTTCGGAATGCGCCTTCGAAATCCGGGTTGGGGCCCCGCAGCTCAAGAGACAGGAGTTTGACACCTAAGACCTCAGCCGTCATCCGCGTGTCTGGCCCAATCGCCCCTTGAGCTGATGATGCCGGATCAAGCAGCACTGCCACCCGGGAGACCTTGGGAAACGCCTCCTTCAGCAGCTCTAGCCTTTTCCCGCCCAACGCTGCAAGTTGGGTCAATCCCGTGATGTTTCCGCCTGGCTTTGCAAGGCTGGCAATAAACCCACTCGCAATAGGATCACCAACAATCGTCATGACAATGGGGACTGTCTTGCTCGCTTGCTGAACTGCACGGGTTGGGGAAGTCCCTCCGTGGCAATGAATCCAGCCGCGATGGGATCACCAACAAGGGTCATGACAATCGGGATTGTCCTGGTTGCTTGCAGGGCCGCGCGGGTCGGTGGAGTCCCCGAGGTGACAATCAGGTCCACGTTGAGCCCCACCAGCTCAGCCGCCAGCTGGGGCAGTCGATCCAGTTTCCCGTCGCCAAAGCGGTATTCAATGACGACGTTCTTTCCCTCCACATAGCCACGTTCACGAAGCCCTTGCCGGAATGCCTCGACGTGGGTTGAGACGGAAGCTTGGGAGTTGGTAGACAGAACGCCGATCCGAGGGACCTTCCCCGCCGGCTGCGCGTCGGCAGCGAGCGGCGCAGCAAAGAGGCTGAGAGTGAGAATGACCGCGAGCCCGATCAGCCGCATGGGACACCTCGGTTGAGGACGGTTGCCGGGGAGTCTAGCTGAACGCCGCGATGCGCACCAGAGCGGCTACAGCCCGCGTGGCCCTCCCGGGTGTCGACCCGGGGTCGTGGTGACCGCCGAGCAGACGTCGACGGGAAATGTAGTGTGAGTGGCCGTGGCCCTGGGTTAGACTCCGGGTGCTTGTGTTCGTCCAAGTCCCACATGGCGACACATCCCGAACGACGGAAGCTAGCCGCCACGAACCTCCACGACAGCGAGGACAAGCCGATGAGCAAGACGACCGTCGTCGAGAAGTGGGTGGACGAGGCAGCCGCCCTGACCGGGC
>QHSC01000336.1 GCA_003220345.1 Candidatus Rokuibacteriota bacterium
CCGGGTAGTGATGCTCGAAGCCGCGCAGGCCCACCTGCTCCAGGAGCGCCTCGACCCTCGGGCCGTAGTCGGCGGCGGCCACGCCACAGGTCTTGGGGCCGAAGGTGATGTTGTCGAGCACGTTGAACCAGGGGAAGAGCGCGGCCTCCTGGAACACGACGCTGCGCCGTGGGTCCGGGCGGCGCACGGGCTGCCCCCGAAACAGCACCTCACCGCGGGTCGGCCCGTCGAACCCGGCGACCATGTTGAGGAGCGTCGACTTGCCGCAGCCCGACGGCCCGAGCACGGCGGCAAATTCTTTGGGCGCGATTTTGAGATCGATGCCCTCGAGGGCCACCAGCCGACCCGATCGTCCGCTGAACTCCTTGAAGACGCCGCGCAGCTCGGCCACGGGCGCCGTGGCCGACGGCCACGCGGGCTCAGGCATGCCGCTCGAGCGTCCGCCAGCGCAGGACGACATGAGAGGTTCGGAGGATGATCTGGTCGGAGACGAAGCCGAGGAGTCCCACGGAGAACATCGTGGCGACACAGATGTCCATCCGTCCGACGTAGTACGCGTCCCAGAGGACGTACCCGAGGCCTGACTTGACCGCGATCATCTCGGCAACGATGACCGCCGTCCACGCCACTCCGACGCCGAGGCGCAGGCCGGTGAAGATGGAGGGCAGGGCCGAGGGCAGGACGACCTTCAAGAGCACGGTCCGCTCGCCCGCCCCCAGCATGCGCGCGGCACGGAGGAGCAGGAGATTCGTGTCGCGCACGCCGTGGGAGGTGTTGACCACGATGGGGTAGAAGGAGCCGAGCCCGATCAGGAAGAGGGCGCTGGCGTCGTAGATGCCGAAGACGGCGATGGCGAAGGGCAGCCAGGCCGTGATGGGCACCGGGCGCAGGAGCTGGATCGAGGGATCCACCAGGCGCGCCACGAGGCGATTCCAGCCCACGAAGATGCCGAGGGGAATGGCCACGAGCGCGGCGAGGGCGAAGCCCTCCAGGACCCGGCGCCCCGAGTAGAGCACGTTGGCGACCCAGGTGCCCGAGTAGGGCGAGAGTGACTTGGTGGGGGCGCCGAAGATCCACCGCCGCCACGATTCCAGCACCTGCGCCGGCGCGGGGATGATCCCCTCGGTCACCCATCGCTGCGCGACGGCCAGGTGCCAGACGCCGAGCAGCAGGATGGGCAGGATCAGGAACCAGGGAATGCGCCGGCCCCTCACGCGCGACGGTCCCCGCTACTTGTTCTGCCCGAGGTCGACGGCGGTGCGTCCGGTGGCGCGGACGAGAAACTCGTACGTGTAGTACTGCCCGATCTCGCCCGAGACCTCGCGGGCGATGACGCCGTTGTCGAAGAGGAACTTGGAGATCCGCTTGACCGACTCCAGGGGCAGCGAGACATCGAAGCGGGTGTAGCGGATGGCCTCGCTGGCGACGGCCTCCGGCAGCCCCGCCTTCTCCGCGTAGATCTTGGCGAAGCGCTGGGGATCGGCCTGCGCGATCTTCACGACGTCCACGTAGGCGGACACGAGTCGCTGCGTCGCGTCGGGATGCTTCTCCATGAAGCCGCGATTGACGGCGAGGACGGCGATGAGGCCGCCCACGGTCTTGGAGCCGTTGTGGGTGATCGTCGGATACTGCGCCCAGCCCTCCGTGATGCCCTGGGCGCAGAACGGGTGCCAGACCACGGCCAGGTCGATCTCCTTGCCCTGGAGGGACTTGAGGTAGTTGCCGCCGCCCCCCACGATGTTGATGATCCGGAGCTTGCCGTAGTCGAGCCCGTTCTCCTGGACGGACGCGGCGAACTTGAGCCACGAGATGGAGCCGGCCCCCACGCCGATCGTCTTGGCGCCGAGCCCCGCCCACTCCTTGATGTCCTCGCCCTTGCGGACGAGCAGGCAGTCGTTGCCGGACCCGATGCCCGCCACGCCGATCATGGACTTGGCGCCCTGCCCCAGGCCGAGCGTGATGTCCTGCGGCCCGAAGGCGGCGATGTCGAGATCGCCCGAGGCCAGGGCCGTGCGCTCGTCCGCGAAGCGCTGGAACAGAATCTGCTCGATCTGGATGTTGTACTTCGCCGCCTGCTCGGGCAGGAGCCAGAGGGGTGAGAGGGCAGGCACGTTTGCCATGCCCTGCTTTACCTTGACGGGCGCAGCCAGCCGCGTCCGAGCGGCGTCCGTCTGCGCCGTGGCGGGAGTCCACGAAACGGGGACGGCCAGGAGCGTGAGCATTGCGAGCATCGAGCCGGCGAGCCGGATCTTCATTCATTGCCTCCCTGAAGGGCCTTGATCAGGCGCGCCTCCGAGCCGGACATGAGCCGGATGCACAGTTGGCCCGGCATGACGAGCCTTCCTTCACGCCCGCGCCGATGCTGCCAGAGGGAGTCGGCAAGGTCAATCGCCGTCGCAGGCGCGGCAACCACCCGCGTCCGTCATCCGCCTAGGGCTGGTCGATCTGACGGGCGACGGCCAGGCGGATGATCGCCGGCTGGTGCAGGAGGAGGGATCCGACGCAACATCTCGTGAAGCCGGTGGTGCCGATCGATGCGCTGAGCGGCGTGACAGTCCGGTCGACGCTCAGGGCTTCGCCGGCCGGTTCTTTCGCTCCTCATAACACTCGACGTGAGCCGCCCCGTCCTTGACGAGAAACCGGCCCTCGCCTGGCCTGATGGGCTCTCCACAGACGACGCACGCGGTCTCCGCCCCGTCATCCTCGCGCTCGGCCAGCAGGCTCACTCCTCTGCGTTACCGGCCGAGCCGACGGAGCGTCGTCGGCGTCATCTTCACCCTTGGAATCTGGTGGTACGTTTGCTCAGCGAGCACCTTGCAGGCCGTCTCGATCTCGGAGCGCCCAACGCCGATCTGCTCGAGAAGCGCGGCCAACGCGTCGACACCCTTCGGAGTTCCGATGAGAACCGTTCCCACGCCGTCCTTGGAGCCGCCGAGACTGACGGCATACACCGCTGTCACATGGCGGATGGCCGGACTCCCCCCGCGACTGATGTGCAGGGGAACCGGCGTCCTGCTGGAATTTCCGGCCCGTGAAGGCATCTGTCGCCTGGAATACTACGCGGCGGCGAGCACTTGACGCAACCTTTCGCCCCTCTGTGATGCACCCGACATAGTGGGACGTTGGCCGCTGCCTCTCTTGACGTGGTGGGAATCAACGGTACTCCACGTCGCTTGCCGAGGGCCCACTTGGCGTTATACGTTTGAGGGGTGACCGAATCTCGATCCCGTGGCCCTCGCAATCATGAAGGGGAGACATCGACATGGCCGTGAAGATCACCGCCCGCCCGAATGGGCCGTATCTCGTGGAAGGTGACGTGGAGCTGTACGACCCGGCTGGCAACAAGGTCGACACGACCGGGAAGCCTCGAATTGCCCTCTGCCGGTGCGGCGCTTCGGTGACCAAGCCGTTCTGCGATGGCACGCACAGCAAGATCGGATTTCAGGCGGCCGAGGCTGCGGTGGCCCAGGAGAAACAGTAGACGGCGACTTCGAAGGCGGGCGCTCGGGGTGTTCGGCTGCATCAATTCATCGCAGAAGTTCCCGCGTGCTGCCCTGCTGCTCGCCCGGCCTCGAGCCGGCCGAGCGAGCAGCGCGGACAGCTACCTACCCGGCTACCTACCTCGGCTACCTACCCCGGCGTCAATAGCAAACCTGCTGAGGCGGCACCCACTGCGACACGTACGCATAGCCACCGTTGGCGTCTACGTACGGCTGGCTGGCCCAGTACCCAGGCTGCCAATAGCACCGGGCCGCATAGGCGGAGTAGGGCTCCGGGTAGACTCCGAGGAAAAAGGGACGTTGTTCACGATGGTCGTCCCTGGCCAGCGCGGACATCGGGACGGCGGCCATCGCAAGCACAGCCATTGCCAGGATCAGCTTGCGGAGCATGGGTCATCACCTCCCCTGGTGTTATCTCCAGGGTTCCATGAGACGGTCGAGCCCGCTACCTGCTGCGCCGCAGCTCGTCAACATGTTTGACCCGAAGCGTCGGCGCTCCGCAGTCTAGGTATTCGGCGCAGCCGCGCTGACATCGGCGAGGGCCGAGCCCCGGTCCCGCGCCACGGCAAGATCGCCGATGGAGACGATGCCGAGGACTTCACCATCTTCTTCGACCACGGGGAGCCGGCGATGGTCGGTCTAACCGACCCGCTTTGCCCTGGACCTCGCGCCGTGTTTCTGCCGCCGCATCCGAGTACGTGCCGCCTTCCGGGCGGCCTTGCTGGCGATGCCCGTGCGCACCCGCGTGGCCGCGCCACGCTGCGCCGCCGCCTTCGGCGAGCGGCTGGTCCCCTGGCGCTGGCGGGCCGAGCGCTTGGCTTGTCGGGAGAGCGCAGTCTTCGATGCCGCCCGGCTACCCTCGTGTTTCAGCGCTCTCAGGGTGGCCTGGGCGCGCTTGCGTGACGGGGCTTGTGGCTCGCGCTCGCCTTGCCCGATCTCGTAGGCCCGCTCGGCCGACTCGCGGGTGCGCTCGGACGTCTGGCCCTCCCCGGGCGGCTCGAGCGGAACCCCCGCGCGGCGGGCCTTCGAGAGACCGATGGCGATTGCCTGCTTGGTCGACTTGGCGCCGTGCTTCCCTTCGCGGATATGCTCTATCTCTTCGCGAACGAACTCGCCGGCCGCCGTGGACGGCCGCTTACCCTCGCGAAGGTCTTCCCTGGCGCGCTCCATCGTCTTCTTCTCTGGCATGGCTATCTCCTTGGTCGTTGGGATCCCGCCTCATGCCCGAAGGCCTTGCGTAGCTCGCCTTTGGCACGCTCGAGCACGCGTCGCCGTGCGGGCTTCAACCCCTTGCCGGCGCGATTGATGTAGAAGGTGAGCATCGACGCCGCCGACTGATAGGGCGAGGCCTTGCGGCGCCTGCTGCGAAGGGCCGAGCGCTTGAGCGAGGCCGCCACGGCCCTCGGGCTTCGAAGCTTGAACACGTTGGCTTCGAGGTCCAGGGCATTGCTCGTCCGGGTCACGTGCTGCGACCACTTCTTCCGCTGGTTCCTGGCGGTCGTCCGGCCAGGATGCCTGCGCGCCGACTGCCTCCGCGGTCTGCCGGCCCGGCGCCTGCCGTGTGTCGCCACTGTCATGATGAGCTCCTCTGGTCACCATTTGCTCCATCATGCCCGCCATCTATGGCGTGATGGCCCGATCATCGGGGCGTGGTCGGGTGGTCGTCCCTGCTCAGCCCGCTTCCAGCAACGTCCCCAGCAAGACATGTGCCGCCATCCGTCGCCCTCGGAGGTTGAAATTCACGAGCAGTCCAAAGCGAAGAGAGTACTCGGTCGAAATGTTCGGACCAGTAGCTACGACTCGAAGGCCACGATCGCCGCCCGTCAGGCCGAGGGCCACGAACGCATGCACTCCGTGCACGAGCCTTCGCGCATGCTATCTTGACCACCGAGGAGCTGCCGGCACTGCTGCCTGGGGGCGTCGAAAAGTGCGGTTTCACCGCGGATATCCCGGCTCCTCCCATAGTCAGCCGAAAATGACCAACGCAGGGCGGCCTGCTACTTTCCTCTCGCCGCGGCCCGTCGCGGACAACGCGATGCTCCGTACCATGGAGATCTCTCATGCCTGACCCATTCGAGTACGTCTCACGCTCACGCCTCGAGTACCGCCACGGCTATCGTCACGCCTATCTCGGGGATGTCCCGGCGCCGGTGGTCTATGGCGTCCAGGGCGGCCTGCGCGAGTATTACGGAGTCGCCGAGGGCCCACCGGTGGCCTCGACCCTCGACCACATCGTGGCCGCCGTCGCGGGGTGAATGTACGGCACCCTGCGCGGCGCCCTGGTAGGGCGCAAGATCGCGTTCGATCGCGAGTCGTTCGTCGCGACGGTGGAAGGCCGGATCGCGGGTATAGGGAAGACCATCCACATCAAGGCCATACACGTGCACTACGAGCTCGCGGTGCCCGCGGAGGCGCGGGAGGCGACGGAGCGCGCCCTGGCGGCGCATCCGCAGGGCTGCCCCGCGCATCAGAGCGTGAGGAATGCCATCGAGATCAGCTGGTCCGCCGCCCTCAAGGCCGGGGACCAGGCGCTGTCTGTCCGAGAGGAGAAACGCGACCCCGCGTCGGCCTAGGCTCTCCCGGGGTTGGCAGTGATGGCGGGCTTGTCACCGGCGTGAGCCAGGAAGGCGTGAACTGCCGCGACCACTTGGGCGCCCTCTCCTACCGCAGCGGCGACCCGCTTGGTCGATCCGGAGCGGACGTCACCGATCGCAAAAATGCCGGGGCGGCTCGTCTCGAGCGGTCGGCCTCCATTTGGGAGATTTGCATCTGTGCGCACGAAGCCCTTCTCATCGAGCGCGACACCGTATCGTGACAACCAGTCGGTGTTCGGGTCCGCGCCGATGAACAGGAAAAGGTGGTGAACGGGCTGCCGCACCTCGCGGCCGGTGGAGCGCCGGCGCCAGCGTATGGCCTCCAGAACGCCTCCTTGTCCTTCAAGGGCGCTGACCTCGGTCTCCATGAGGACCTCGACATTGGGCAAGCCGGCAATGCGGTCGATCAGATAGCGCGACATGCTCGCCTCCAAGCCGGAGCCGCGCACGAGAAGCCAGACCTTGGCGACCTGGCTCGCCAGGTACACCGCCGCCTGACCCGCGGAGTTGCCGGCGCCCACCAGGGCCACCTCCTGCCCGGCGCACAGCCGCGCCTCCAGTGGCGAGGCCCAGTAGTGGACGCTCGAGCCCTCGAAAGCCGCGAGATTCTCGACATCGAGGCGTCGGTACCTGGCGCCACTCGCGACAATCACCGCGCGGGCGCTGACGCGTTCGCCGTTGCGGAGATCCAGGGAGAATCGCTCGCCCCGGGACGTCG
Source organism: Candidatus Rokuibacteriota bacterium (assembly GCA_003220345.1). GTDB lineage: Bacteria > Methylomirabilota > Methylomirabilia > Rokubacteriales > CSP1-6 > AR37. The sequence continues at coordinate 6,813 of QHSC01000336.1, forward strand.
AGTGGTCTTGCAGGCTCACGACTTCGTCCGGTATGGTCATCTCGGCCCCGAACTTCTCCGCCTGGTTGTAGGCGCGCGCCATCAGCGCCATACCGGCGATTCCGGTCGGAAAGCCTAGATAGTTCTCGATCCGGGCAGAGGCCCCCGCTTGCCCGCCAAAGGCGCGGCTATCCAGCACGAGCACCGAAAGACCCTCCGACGCCGCATAGACCGCCGCAGCGAGACCCGCCGGTCCGGCGCCGACGATGGCCACGTCATAGACTTTTGTGGAATCGATTGGTCTGACGAGACCGATGCAGCGGGCAAGGTCCGTCTCACGAGGATTGCGTAGGATCTGGCCGCTTGGACACAGCACGATCGGCAGCTGGAGAGGGTCAAGGTGGAAGCGCTCGAGAATGGCTTTGGCGCCCGGATCGGTCTCAGGATCCAACCGCTGATGAGGGTGCCCGTTGCGCGCGAGGAACCCTTCCAAGCGAAGAACATCGACGTGACCTGCGCGGCCGACAATGACGGGTCCACCGGCACCCGCTTCGAGAAGGCCGACGCGGCGAAGGATCAGCGCGCGCATGATGCGCTCACCTAGCTCGGCCTCCCCCACCAGAAGGTCTCGAAGCCTCTGTGGCGGAATGACGAGGACTTCGACCGCGC
>QHSC01000134.1:0-1949 GCA_003220345.1 Candidatus Rokuibacteriota bacterium
GCTGAGGGAGAGGCAGCGGTCGGTGAGCCCGAGTGACGTGTGCTACCTCCTGTACACCTCGGGATCGACGGCCACGCCGAAAGGCGTCACGCTCGCGCACGGCAGCATCATCGAGAACGGGTTCAACATCGGAGAGCGCCAGCATCTGACGCCCGCGGATCGGCTCTGGCTCACCGTGCCGCTCTTCTGGTCGTTCGGCTCGGCGAACGCGCTGCCCGCGATCCTGACGCACGGCGGGTGCGCGGTGCTGCAGGAGAGCTTCGAGCCGGGGGAGGCGCTGGAGCTGCTCGAGCGCGAGCGGTGCAGCGTGTACTACGGCATGGCGAACATGGCGCGCGCCATGCTGGAGCATCCCGATCGTCGCCGGCGGCGGCTCGACTCCATGCGCACCGGCCTGACCATCGGTCTCCCGGAGGACATCGAGATGACGATGGAGGCGGTGGGCGCTCGCGAGCTCTGCAACGTGTACGGGTCGACGGAGACGTACGGCAACTGCGCGGTCACCGACGCCCACGATCCCCTCGCGCGGCGCCTGCACACGCAGGGCCTGCCCCTGCCCGGCATGGACATCCGCGTGGCGGACCCGGAGACGCGGCGGCCACTGCCGGCGGGAGAGGTGGGCGAGCTATGCGTCGCCGGTCATGTCACGCCAGGCTACTTTCGGGCGCCGGAGCTCGACGCGGCCGCCTTCGACGCTGAAGGATATTTTTACACGGGCGATCTCGGGCTGGTGGGCGACGACGGGCGGGTGCGCTTCCGGGGCCGGTTGAAGGAGATGATCAAGACCGGCGGCATCAACGTCGCGCCGCTCGAGGTGGAGAGCGTCCTTCTCCAGCATCCGGGCGTCAAGCAGGCGTACGTGGTCGGCGTTCCCGACCATGACAAGGACGAGGTCGTGGTCGCGGTCCTGGAGCTGCACGAGGCCGCGGCGGTCGACGCGGGGGCAATCGTCGCCTTCTGCCGCGAACGGCTCGCCAGCTACAAGGTCCCCACCCGGCTCGTCTTCCGCAAGGCCGAGGAGCTTCCTCACACGCCGACAGGCAAGATTCACAAGCCTGGACTCCGGGAGGAGCTCGCCGCTTATCCGTCGCCCCGCCGCAAGCGCGACGCCGCCGATCCAGATGGGCCGCCGGATCTGAACCGGGAGCCACGATCATGAAGACTCTCGGTGGAGTCAAGGCTGCCGGTGGAGCCTACACGGCGTTCTGACCGGCATGGCGCTGACCTGCCAGCCGGCCCTCGATCTTTTCCCGGCTTCGCACCAGCACCTCGGCGGGCGCGACGCCGCTGGCGACACACAGGCGCGTCCAGTAGCGCCACACGTCGCCCAGCTCCCCGGTCAAGCGCTCGCGCTGCCCGTCGCCCTCTCGCGCGAGCCTCCGGAGGCACTCGACGACCTCGCCGGCGTCCTCCACCAAGGCGAGGCCGACGTCCAGCAGCGACTGGTCGTCAGGCCGATCCGTAAGCCCGGCGCCACCAGTTTCCAGCACCCACGCAGCGTATTCCTCCAGTGTCATGGCGGCGGCTCCAGGTGTTGGCCCGCCCGCTGGACGGCCGGCCCGCCGCCAATCGACATGCGCCCGGCTGCGCGCCAGCAGCGTGGACGGCGCCACCCCGGTGACGACACATAGCCGCGCCCAGTAGTACGCCACGTCACCCAGCTCGTCGGTCAAATCATCGCGGCGCCGGTCACCGTCGCGCAGCCACCTTGTCAGGACCCCGGCGACCTCACCGACCTCGCCGGCGAACCCGAGGGCGTCCTCGAGCAGTGTGCGGCCCCCGGGCACGCCCGCGCGCCGGTCAACGCCGACGCCCGCCGCCCAGGTGACATACTCGTCGAGGGTCATGCCCATCTCCCCGGCCACGTCGCGTTCTCCTGGTCGTCGCCGCCGTGAGCTAGGCGACGGCCGCGAGGTTCTCGATGATCGAGAGGCACGCGCTGGCCAGCT
>QHSC01000134.1:1997-37352 GCA_003220345.1 Candidatus Rokuibacteriota bacterium
TGCACGATGCCCTGCAGGACGGCCTGGGCGACGAACTCATGCCGGTAGATCCCGCCGTCGACCACGAACCCGCTCGCGCACACCGCGGCGTACTTGCCCGTCTTGGCGAGCTTCTTGGCCATGAGCGGGATCTCCAGGCTGCCCGGAGCCGAGAAGAACTCGATGCCGCTCTGGTCGTACCCGTGCCGGGCGAGCTCTGCGACGAAGGCCTGCTTGCAGCGGTCGGTGATGTCGGTGTGCCACGCGGCCTGAACGTAGGCGATCTTCGTTTGGCGAGTCATGGTTCCCTCTCTTGCCGTCGAGGTTCCCTTCAGTGCTTTCGAGCTCATCATACCTTGGCGATGCGCTCCTCGGAACGACGCGAAAACGGGTCAACGACGTGGGGCCCACACGCCCTCGATCCGCCGGAAGACGCCGAGGGCCAGGGCGGGCAGCGCCATCATGCCGGCGGCGAAGAAGAGGGGCGCCGAGGGGCTGGCGGTGAGATCGCGGAGCAGGCCCGCCACGGGCTGCAGGGCCGCCACGCCGAGGTAGTACGTCGCGTAGAAGAGACCCAAGGCAGCCGCAACGTGCTCCGAGCGCACGCCGCCCGGGACGAGCGCCACCATAGCCCCGGGCGGCACGCCGGCCAGGACACCCGCCAGCAGGAGCCAGACGACGGGGGCGGGCATGAGCGGCATGGCCGCGATGGCAAGCGCCGTGAGCACGCAGCCAACTACGATGGCAACATTGGGACGCCGCATGCGGTCCACAACGACGCCGCCAAGCGGCACCGAAAGCACGCTGATCCACACCGCCAGGCTTACCTGGAAGCCGGCCCCGCCGAGCGAGGCGCCGCGCGAGACGAGCACTCCGGGACCGAAACCGAGCAGCACGATGAAGCCCACGTTGAACAGCATCCACATGGACCCGGCCGTCAGGGCCAGCGCCCAGTCGCGCGGAGGGAGATTCGGCATGAAGCGAAGCGCCGCGCGGGAGGTCCCGACACCCGGCGCGTCCCGATAGAGGCACGCCAGGAGCGCGAACGTGACGGCAGCGAGCAGCGCCGCAAGGTATTGGACGAGCCGCCAGGAGGAAGCTGCCGCGACAGCGCCGAAGATCGCCGTGCTGAGACCGATGCCTAGCGGCCACCCGGTGAGCATGATGCCCATGGCCGTGGAGATCTCCTTGCCCGCGAACCACTCTGCCGTCATCTTCGCCACGACGAGAGTCAGGAGCACCCCACCGGCGCCGCTCACGAGCCGTCCGGCGCCGGCCATCCACAGGGAGTGACTGGCCGCGGTCACGAGGCCGCCGCCGACCATGAGCCCCAGCGCCGACAAGACCACGGGGCGATTGCCGAAGCGCTGGCCGAGCAACCCACCGGGCAGGGCGAGCGCGGCGCCGGGCAGCAGGTAGAGTCCGATGAGCAGGCCGAGCTCCGCGTAGCTGAGGGTGAGATCGGCGACAAGCAGAGGGCCCACGGGCGCGATGGACTGGAACTGCACCGCCATGCTGACTCGCGCCAGCAAGATGAGCACGAGGGCGAACCACCGACTTCCGAGGACATGCCGAGCCATGTCGGTGCGACGCGGATATTCCGGCCCGGCCCGGCTCAAGTCAAGGACGCAAGCGAGGCGCGTCCGATCCGCTCTCCTTCGGCGCGGCGCTGGTCTCCCGCTCAGCTCGGCGGGCCGGCGCGAAGCACCCGGCCGGGAAGGGCCCCGGTGTGGCGCCCGTGGTCGAGCACCACCTTGCCGCCCACGATGACGTGATGCACGCCCTCGGCGCGCTGCACGCGCCGGGGCACGCCCGCGGGTCCGTCGTGCGAGACCTCGTCCTCCTTCACCCCGATGCTCGAGAGGTCGAAGACCATCAGGTCGGCGGCAAATCCCGTCCGCACGAGGCCGCGGTCGCGCAACCCCATGACGCAGGCGGGCTGGAAGGTCAACCGACGGACGGCGTCCTCCAGGGTCAGGAGCTGCCGTTCCCGCACCCACTGGCCGAGGACGTAGCTCGACTCGCCCGCCGTGCAGAAATTCGTGTTGAGATGCGCCCCCGCGTCCGACTGCGACGGCAGGGCATGGCCGGTCTTCACCATCTCGACGAGCTGGACATCCTCTTCGGGGGAGCGCGTCTGCAGCTCGAACACCGTCTCCAGCCGCTCCTCGACCGCGAGGTCGAGCATCGCGTCGGCGACGTGCTTCCCCTGCGCGGCGGCGAGATCCTCGAGACGCCGGCCCTCCAGCGGCCGGTTCTTGTCGAGCGCGACCCGGCGCACGACGATCCCCGGCCAGGGGATGAAGCGTCCGAGGACGCCGGGCCGGCGGCGCTGACGCTGCATGGCCGCCTCGCGCAAGGCCGGACGCCTCGCGGGATCGGCCAGGGCGGCGAGTCGCTCCGCCAAAGGCAAGTCCATGGTGACATCCCACACGTCGAGGTTCTTGAAGAAGGTCGTGTTCGTGAGGGTGATGCGGGGATTGAAGGGAATGGCCCGCAGGAGGTTGTAGAGCTGCACGCCGTCGCGGGCCGCCGCTTCCACGTAGGAGCGGGCATCGGCGTCGAAACCCAGGAAGAAGACGGGGCGCCCGCTCGCCAGCGAGACCTCACGCAGGTGCTGGCGATCAGCCTCATCGGGCTTGCCCACCGAGGGTGGGAGGATCTCGATCACCCCGCGGTTGAACTCGGCCACGGTACGGGCGAGCGCCAGGCGCTCGTCGTTGTGAGCGAGCCGCGTGGGCACCGGCTCGCCGGAAGGACCGGCGTGAGTCGGCGACGCGGTGGTGCTCCATCCCCAGGCGCCCGCTTCCATGCAGGTCCCGAGGAGGCGCTGCATGGCGGCAGTCTCGTCCGCGTCCGCCGCGCGCTCCCATGCGGCCGGCCCCATGGCGCCGAGCCGCAGAGGGTTGTGCCCGACCAGGGGCATCATGTTGACGCCGAGCCCCTGATCGATGGCGTCCATGTACTCCGCGAAGCTCTCCCAGTTCCAGGGCAGCACGGCGGCGAGGGACTTCACAGGCAGGTCCTCGACGCAGCAGAAGGTGGCGAGCATCGCCTCGCGGTGCTCGGGCTTCAATGGCGCCAGGGTGAGCCCGCAGTTGCCCGTCAGAACCGTGGTGACACCGTGCCACACCGAGGACGTGCAGAGCTTGTCCCAGAACGGCTGCGCGTCGTAGTGCGTGTGCAGATCGATGATCCCCGGCGCGACGAAGAGCCCATCGGCATCGATGGTCGCGGCCGCCGCGCCCCGGATCTTCCCGATCTCCACGACCGTCCCGTCCTGGATCGCGACATCGGCCCGATAGCGCGAAAATCCCGTCCCGTCGACGACCATCCCGTTCCTGATCACGAGGTCGTACGCCATGATGTTCCCGGCCTCAGGCGGCTTGATACCGGGCGTTGTGCAGCACGCGGCCGGGGTAGCTCCCCGTGTGGGTGCCCTTCTCCATCAGCACCTCGCCGTTGACCACGGTGTAGTGGATGCCCTCGGCCAGCTCGCGCATGCGCCAGCCGTTGCTCGGAAAATCGTGGACCACGTCTTCCGGGACCGGACGGACGGTGTCGGGATCGAAGATGACGAGGTCGGCGGCCATCCCCGGCTGCAGCAGGCCGCGATCGTAGATGCCGAAGGCCGAGGCGGAGTCGAAGGTGAGCCGGCGGACGGCCAGCTCGAGCGACATGATCCCCTTCTCGCGCACCCAGTACCCGAGCAACCGCGTGGGGTTCGACACGTTCGAGTGGAACTGCACGTGGGCGCCGCCGTCGGAGAGCCCCACCACGGCGTAGGGGCTGCCCAGGATCTGCGCGACCGCCTCCGCGTCCATGTTGATCTCGCCGAGGCTGAACACCGTCTCCAGATTCTCCTCGACGGCCAGGTCGAGGAAGGCGTCGAGCGGGTGCTTGCCCTGCGCCTTCGCGATCTCCGCGATGTGCTGTCCCCGGAGGCCGCGGTTCTTCGGAAGCGCCGGCTCCTCGACCACCATCAGGTCCCATCGCTTGGAGAACGTCGAGTCCGGCCCGAGCGGCGCCTCGACCTCGCTGCGGAGCTTCACCCGGATCTCCGCGCTCCGATAGGCCGCGAGCTTCTCGTCATCGGAGGCCTGGAGGATGGGCAGCCACATGGGCATGCTGCGGAACACCTGGCAGTTCTTCATGGTGAACCGGTTCACCACGCTCCCGGGATTGCAGAGGGGGATCGCGCGGATCCCCTGCTTCACAGTCGCCTCGACGTGTGCCAGGTGCTTTTGCCACCGCCCCGGCTGGCGCGCCTGCTCGAGGAGCGTGTTGTACATGATCGTCCGGCCACAGGCCTGAGAGAGCCGGCTGAGCAGGCCGTCCTTCAGCTCGGGATTGGTGCCTCCGCCACACTGGATCACGCCGGTGCCGGCCTCGCGCAGGACGTCGGCGAGCGCGAACAGCTCCGACTCGGGCGCGCACGCGGCGGGGATGCGCGTCCCCGCGATGTCGAAATGGTTCATGTTGCGCGTGATCGACAAGCCAAGGGCCCCCGCCTCGAGCGCCTCCCGCACCACGCGCCGCATGGCCTCGAGCTCGGCGTCGGTGGCCGGGCGCTCCGAGCAGTCCGCGCCCATGGCGTAGAGCCGGACGGCCGAGTGGCCGACCAGCGTCCCCACGTTCACGCCGAGCCGCTGGCCGATCGCGCTCATGTACTCGGGGTACGTCTCCCACGTCCAGGGCACGCCCGCCTCGAGCACGTCCATGGGGATGGCCTCGACGTAGGACAGCATGCCGGCCAGCTTCTGGCGCTCGTGGGCCTTGACGGGAGCGAGGGCCAGCGAGCAGTTGCCGATGATGACGGTGGTCGCCCCGTGATGGGACGAGAAGGTGCAGAGCGGGTCCCACAGGACCTGGGCGTCGTAGTGGCAGTGGTTGTCGACGAACCCCGGCGCCACCACGCGTCCATCCGCCTCGATCACCCGCCGCGCGGGGCCGTCGAGGCGCCCAAGCTCCACGATCTTGCCGCGGGCCACCGCCACATCGCCGTTGAAGGCGGGCCGACCGGAGCCATCGATGATGCGACCGTTCTTGACCAGGAGGTCGTAGGCCATGGGTTCCTCCAGTTGAGAGTTCGTCCGCGAGAAGGTTATCCCAACCGCGCGACGTGTGCGAGGCCCGACAGGGAGGATTGTCGTGCCGGCGCCGAGGGCAGTCAAGCGAGGTCTCCGAGACACACAGGTTTCTTGGTCTGGCTGGAGCCGCCGCCTATACTGGTCGCGATCGTCAGGCGCGGGTGCGCACAGGAGGGCGCCGCATGGGCTGGCTCGATCGCTTCCCCGGCCGCAAGCGCACGGATGGCCCCGAGGCCCTCACGAGCGTCCAGCCGGGCGATCAGATCCAGGCGGGCGGCGAGACGTGGAACGTCACCGCCGTCCTCTTCTACAAGGACGCCGGCAGCGAATGGCCGGTGGTCAAGATCGAGCGCGGCGTGGACTCCGCCTGGCTGGCCCTCGAGGAGGGAGAGATCGTCCGGTACGATCACCTCGACCTCCCCGTCGGCCCCGACGGCCGCGCGACCTGGCAGGGCCGCACCTATGCGCGGGCGGAGGTCGGCACGGCCACCGTCTCGAGGGTCCTGGGCAGCGCGGATGCCGTGCCCGGGGACGGCCTTTCCTATCAGGTGCTGCGCTCTCAGGGCGACGACCGCGCGTGGCTTTCCGTGGAGACGTGGAACAGCGGCTTCGTCGAGGTCTCTGCGGGCCGGCTCTGGCCCGTCGACAAGATCGTGGCCGCCGCGAGAAGCCGCTAGTGGCTCTCCTTCGGGGCTATGGCACCGCCTTGGGCTGGGCCGTCTCGTTTCTGGCCCTCGCCTTCTTGGTGCGCTTCGCTTTCCACCTGCTCACGCCCTTCTCGCTGCGCTGGGCGTCGGACCGGAGAGACGCCGCCGTCGGCCACGTTCTCCGCGGTCTCTACATCGCGCTCGCCATCATCTCGCTGGCCGCCATCCAGTCCACGCGACATCTCGGCTGGGCGCTGGCGGACACGGCGATCAGCATGCTGCTCCTCCTCATCTTCTTCAAGGTCTACGACTGGATCGACCCGCGCGACTTCGTCAGCGAGCTGGCCACGGGCAACACCATGCTGGGCATGGAGCTCGAAGGGCTCTTCATCGTGCTGGCCGCGGTCATCGTCGGCGCGATGGGCTTCCTGGGCTTCTGATGGCGCGCGCGGGCACGCTCGCCGCGTGGCCCGAGGCCCGCGTGGCCCAGGCCATGCGCGCGTGGCGCCGGGGCGCGGGGCCGCTCGAGCCGTGGTTTCGCGCCACGCCCTTCGCCGCGGCCTGCCACTATCGCGATCGGGCGCTCCCGGTCAAAGACCACGGCGCGCCGCCTCGCGCCGTCGAGAAGCTGCTGCGCCTTCTTCCCGCTCCCGATCCGCGCACGCTCTGGATCTTCGATCTGCCCGGCCCGCTCGCCATCTGGCTCGCCTATGCGCTTCGCCGGCGGCGCGCGCTCACGGCGGCCCTCGCCTGGAATGGCTGGTATGACCCGCGCGGCATTCTCGACGGCCGCGAGGAGATCCCCCTCCTCCTCGCCCTCGGAGCGAAGCTCGGGCGCGCGCCGGCGCGCGGCGTCTACCTGCTCCTCGACAGCTCGCGGCACGCCGAGCCGCGGTCGGCCCGCCTCGACAATCGCTATGCCCTGGGCGAAGAAGACGTGCCCACGCTCGAGCATCTCGCCGAGATGGGGGTGACGCGCGCGCGCGCGTGGGCGTGGACCGAGCCGGAGGAAGACCTCGCGGCCTACCTCGCCTACCTGGGTCGGCGGCTCAGGGTCAGGGTGACGGCAAGCGTGAGGCGGAAGGTCGGCGCCGATGGCTAGGCGCCGCCGCAGGCCGCGCGCGCCTCATCCCAAGCACCTCGCGCTGACGCTGACCGCGGGTATCCTGGCCGCGGCCGCACTCGCGGGCTGCGACTCGCAGCCGCCATCGGCCAAGGCGCCCACCTGCGCCCCGCGCGCCACGGCGCCGGGCTCCGCGGGCTGGGACGATCCCGACGGCTGCTGGGAGCGCCGGCCCGACGGCCGGACGTACTACCGCACGACCTTCGGCGGCTATTCCTACTATCACGCCGAGCCGCCGGGGTACTCGAAGTTCTCCGATACCTCGCGCGGGGGCTGGTTCTCCGGCTCGAAGTCCTCCACGGGCGGCTACCATGGCGCGCCCAGCGCCGCTGCCTGACGGGCCGCGCGGCACCCGAGCGCGCGACCTCACCGACCACCTTCTTCTCGGCTGGGCGCAGCAGAGCGCAGGCGGAGAGGAATCCGTGGCGGCGAGCGAGCCGCTCTGGATCGATCCCTCGCTTCACCAGGAGCTCTCGCGCACCGGGGCTGCGCTCGATCGGCTCTTGCGTCGTCTCGCCGATGGAGTTCTCAGCGGCGATCCCGCCCTCGCCGGGTTCTCGCCGCCGGACTTTCCCCTCGCCAAGGACATCTACTCCCGCGGCCCCTTGACCTCGCCCTTCTTCTGGGGGCGCTTCGACATCTTCGAGCGAGCGGGCGGCGGGCTCGCCGTCCTCGAGTACAACTGCGACAAGCCGGCAGGCCAGCGCGAGATCTGGGCGTCGGGGGCCGTGGGCCCCACGCGCGGCAATCCCAACCGCCATGCTCGCGCGCGCTTCCGTCATGCGCTCGGGCGCGCCTGGCACGAGCACTCCCACGGCGCCCGCCGCCCGCCACGGCTCGCCATCCTCGCCGATCCCGCGCATCGCGAGGAGTTCCGGCTCGCCTACCTCTTCGGCCGCGAGGCGGCCGCCCTGGGCTGGCGCTGGGACGTGGTGGGGCCCGAGAACCTCGCCGTGGACGACGGCGTCCCTTCGGCCTACGGGGAGCCGGTGGACATCGTCCTGCGCCAGTACCCGGCCGAGTATCTCCACGAGCTGCCCGCGGCGGCCGCGCTGCTCGAGGCCGCGCGGGATGGGCAGCTCCTCTGGCTGAACGATCCCCGCGCCGTCGTCGCTCAGTCGAAGAGCATGCTCGCTGCCCTCTGGGCTCTCGCCGGCGATGGGCAGTGGCTGACTCGACGTGAAGCCGAGCTGGTCCGGCGCGTCGTCCCGCGGACGGGCCTCGCCTCCGAGGCCGGCTGGCTCGAGCGCGCCCGCTCGAGACCCGAGGACTGGGTGCTCAAGCCCGCGCTGGGGCGGTATTCCGAGCGCGTGGCGACGGGGGCGCTTTCGACTTCGACCGAATGGCAGGCCGCGCTCGATGTGGCCGCCGCGAGTCCCGCCGACTGGATCGTCCAGGCCTTCGTCCCGCCGCGGCGCCGCTGGCTGCCCGGTCCCGGCGGCGCGCGGCCGGGCTATGTCAACTGGGGCGTCTATCTCACCGAGGGCGAGGTGTCGGGTCTCTGCCCGCGGCTTCAGCCGACTCCCCTGACCCAGGAAGGCACGACGTGGTGGGCGCCTCCGATTGTGCGGCGCGAGCGGCGCGCGCGCCCGGTGGTTCGCGAGCCAGGCCGAGCGGCCATGAGAGGCGCCGGGCCAGGCTCGGCATGGCGCGGCATCGCTGATCGCCTCGCCCTCGCAGGCTATACGAACGTGTGGACGGATGGGCTCGCCAACTTCAGCCTCGCCGCCATCGAGCTGTCGCCTCCCGACTGGGACGAGCTCTCGCATGCGACCCTCGTGCTCGGGCAGGCCGTGGGGCGAGCGCTCGCTCACCTGACGGCGCGGCCGGAGCTCCTGCGCGTGCTCGGAATTCCGCCGGGCGTCGCTTCGCTGGCGGCGGCCGTCGAGGCGCCCGAGGACTGGAGCTTCCTCTCGCGCTTCGACTGGGCGCGGACGCTGGACGGGGGCTGGAAGCTCCTCGAGATCAACAGCGACACGCCGGCCGGGCTCTGGGAGACGGGCTCCGCGGAGGCCGAAGTGGCGCGGCTTCATCGAGCTTCGCGTGGGCTGAGCGGCGGCTTCTGGCCCGCGCTCGTGGCCGCCTGGCGGCGCTGGGCCGAGCGCAAGCTCGGGCCGGGCTCGGCGACACGGAGGCTTCGCATCGGGCTGGTGGGCCTTCTCGCATCGCCCGAGGACCAGGACCAGCTCCGCGCGCACGCCCGGGCGGCGCGCGAGGCCTTGCCCAACACGTCAATCGACACGGGTACTCCGGATGACGTCCGGATCGACAGGCGAGGCGTGACGCTCGGCGGCCGACGCGTCGACCTCCTCTTTCGCTACTATCCGCTTGAGTGGCTGGCGGGGCCGAGCCACAGCCCGCTGCTCGAGGCGGCCGGATCGGGCGCTCTCGCCATGCTGCCGCCTGCGCACGCGCTGATCCCGCAGAGCAAGGCCTTCCTGGCGCTCGCGGGGGAGCTGGAAGCGCAGGGCTTCTTCCCGCCCACCGAGGCCGCGGCCATCCGTCAGTACGTGGCGAGGACAACGCTCACACCGGAGGTGCTCGGCCGCCCTTACGTCATCAAGCCCTATCTCGAGCGCGAGGGGCACGGCGTGTGCTTCTCGACCGAGCTCTCGCCGCGCGAGCGCCGGCGGCTCGTCGATGGGCCCGTGGTCTGCCAGGAGCAGCTCGACGTGCTGGCCGCCCGCGTGCCCGTGGCAACCGCCCGGGGCTGGACCCGCGAGTCGCGCCACCTGATCTTCGGTGTCTTCTTGGCCGATCGGGAGATCGCGGGAATCTACACGCGCGCCGGCGCCCGCATCACAGGCCGTGAAGCCGTCTATCTCCCGGCGGTGGTGCCCGCGACCGCTCCCGCTACCGGCTGAAGTCGCGGAAGCCCTTGCCCTCCTTCGCGAGACGCTCGAGGAGCGGAGCTGGCGTCCAGGGCTCGCCGTGCTGGGTGTGGAAGGCCGCCACGTCGCCATAGACCTGCTTGAGCCCGACCTGGTCGGCGTAGAACATGGGGCCGCCCCGGTAGCGCGGGAAGCCGTAGCCGTACAGGTAGGTGACGTCGATATCGCTCGAGCGCAGCGCGATGCCCTCTTCGAGAATGCGGGCGCCTTCATTGACGAGGGCCCAGAGGCAGCGCTTGAGGACCTCCTCGTCGCTGACCTGCCGTCGCGTGATGCCACCCTCCTTGGCTGCCGCCGCGATCAATGCCTCGACTTCGGGATCGGGCCTGGGAGTCCGCGAGCCGGGCTCGTAGCGGTACCACCCGCTTCCCGTCTTCTGGCCGAAGCGCCCCTGCTCGCAGAGCCGGTCGCCGACATGTGAGTAGCGCAGGTCCTTCCGGCGCGCGGCCGCCTTGCCCTTGCGGATGCGCCAGCCCACGTCGAGCCCCGCCAGGTCCTGCATGGCGAAGGGGCCCATGGCGAAGCCGAAGTCATAGATGACCTTGTCGACCTGCTGGGGCGTGGCGCCCTCTTCCACGAGGAACTCGGCCTCGCGGAGATAGGGCGCGAGCATGCGGTTGCCGATGAAGCCGTCGCAGTTGCCCGCGAGCACCCAGACCTTCCCGATGCGCCGGGACAGCTCGGACGAGGTGGCGATGGTCTCCTTGGCGGTCCTGGCCCCGCGCACGAGCTCGAGGAGTCGCATGACGTTCGCCGGGCTGAAGAAGTGCGTGCCGATCACGGCCTCGGGTCGCGACGTGGCGGAAGCGATCTGGTCGATGTCGAGGGTGGAGGTGTTCGAGGCGAGCACGGCGCCGGGCTTGGCGATCTTGTCGAGGGCGGCGAAGACGTCCTTCTTCACTGCCATCTCCTCGAAGACGGCCTCGATCACGATGTCCGCCTCGCGGATCGCCCCCCGATCCAGCGTGCCCGTGATGAGCCCCATCCGCTTGTCCATGTCGGCCTGGGAGAGCCGTCCCTTCTCGACGGTGCCCGCGTAGTTCTTCTTCACGACGGCGAGACCGCGGTCGAGAGCCTCCTGGGACATCTCCACGACGGTGACGGGGATGCCGGCGTTGGCGAAGTTCATCGCGATGCCCCCGCCCATCGTCCCGGCGCCGATGACGGCCGCGCGCTCGATCTTCCGGGCGGGCGTGCCCGGCGGCACGTCGGGGATCTTGGTCGCCTCGCGCTCGGCGAAGAAGGCGTGGATCTGCCCCTTGGACTGGGGCGAGGCCATGCACTCCTGGAAGAGCTGGCGCTCGCGCTTGAGTCCCTCCGCGAAGGGCAGCGTCACCGCCGCCTGCACCGCCTCGATGCACTTGAAGGGCGCGAGATAGCCCCGCGCCTCGCGCTCGATGCCCTTCTTGAAGGTCTCGAAGAGGGCCGGGTTCTGGCGGGCGGCCTGGAGCTTGTCGTCCGCGGCCGAGATCTTCCTGAGGGGCTTCTTCTCGGCCACGAGCTTCTCGGCGAAGGCGACGGCGCCCGCGCGGAGATCCTCGCCCACCACCTCGTCCACGATGCCGAGCTCCTTGGCCCGCGGCGCGCGCACGGGATCGCCGCTCACGATCATCTTGAGGGCGGCCTCGGCGCCGATCAGGCGCGGCAGCCGCTGCGTGCCGCCGGCGCCCGGCAGGAGGCCGAGCTTGACCTCGGGCAGCCCCACCTGCCCCGCGGCGACGGCGACGCGATAGTGACAGGCCAGACAGACCTCGAGCCCGCCGCCGAGCGCCGTGCCGTGAATGGCGGCCACCACGGGCTTGGGGCTCGATTCGATCTTCTCGAGCACGCTGTGCAGATCGGGCGGCTGGGGCGGCTTGCCGAACTCGCGGATATCGGCGCCCGCGATGAAGGTGCGCCCGCCGCCGATGATGACCATGGCGCTGACGCCGGGATCGTCGATTCCCCTGGCCAGGCCCTCGATCAGCCCCTGGCGCACCCCCTGGGCGAGCGCGTTGACGGGTGGATTGTTGACGGTGATGACGCCGACGCTGCCTTGCTTTTCGAAGCTGACGAGCTCGCTCACGAGGCTCCTCCTTGATGCAGCAGGCTCTCCGCGGCCTCCATGAGGCCTTCCGAGAGCGTGGGATGGGCATGGATGGTCAGGGCCAGGTCCTCGGCCGTGACGGCGGTCTCCACCGCGAGCGAGGCCTCGGCGATCAGCTCGCCCGCGCCGGGGCCGACGATGCCGACGCCGAGCACGCGGCTCGTGGCGGCGTCCACCACGAGCTTCGTGAGGCCGTCGCTCCGGCCAATGCTCGCCGCGCGGCCCGAGGCCGCCCACGGGAACTTCGTGACCTTGATCTGGCGCCCGGCGCGCCGCGCCTCCGTCTCCATGAGCCCGACCCAGGCGACTTCGGGATCAGTGAAGACGACCGCCGGGATGGCGACATTGTCGAAGGCGGCAGCGCGCCCCGCGATGGCCTCGGCGGCCACCTTGCCCTGGCGCATGGCCCGGTGGGCGAGCATGGGATCGCCCGTCACGTCGCCCACCGCGTAGATGTGCGGATCGGCGGTCCGGCACCGCTCGTCCACGGCGATGAGCCCGCGCCCTTCGATCTTGACCTTCGTGGCCTGCAGGCCCAGCCCGTCACTCACCGCCCGCCGGCCGACGGCAATGAGGACGCGATCGAAGGCCAGGCTCTCCCGCCCCTCGATGGCGGCCTCGATCGCACCGCCGGCCTCCTTCAGGCCCGTCACCTTGGTCTTCAGGAAAATGGCCGCGAACATCTTCTCGCAGCGCCGCTGGAGCGGCTGCACAAGCTCACGATCCACGCCGGGCAAGAGCCCGTCCGTCATCTCCACCACCGTCACCCGGCTGCCCAATGCGGCATACACCTGGCCGAGCTCGAGCCCGATGTAGCCGCCGCCGATGACGAGGAGCCGCTCGGGGATCTCGGGCACCTCGAGCGCCGCCGTCGAGTCCATGATGCGATCGCTCACGAGGTCGAGGCCGGGCACGCGAGACGGCAGCGATCCCGTGGCGATGACGGCGTGCTTGAAGCGGATCACCTGCGGCTCCTCGCCTCCGACCCGGATGCTCCGCGAGTCCTCGAAGGCGCCACGCCCTCCCACGACCTCGACCTTCCTGGCCTTGGCGACCGAGGCGAGACCGCGCGCGAGCTTGCCCACCACGCGCTCGGCCTTCCACTTGCGCAGGGGATCGAGCGTGATGCGCGGCTCGCCGAAGTCGAGGCCGAACTCCTTCGCGCGCTCGGCCTCGCCGATGACCGCCGCCACGTGCAGGAGCGCCTTGGAGGGGATGCAGCCCTCGTAGAGGCAGGCGCCGCCGAGCCGCTTGCCTGTATCCACCACCACGGTCTCGAGCCCCAGCTCCGCGCAGCGGAACGCCGCGGAGTACCCGCCGGGTCCGCCGCCCAGGACGGCGACATCCACCTCGTTGACGAGATCGCCCATCACCATGGCAGCAGCCTTGACTCAATATGCACATTATGCATATAGTCGGGCGTGGAGTTCGAGTGGGATGAAGCCAAACGGACTTGGAACCGGCAACTCCACGACGTCGACTTCGAAGAGGCCGCAACTGCGTTCTTCGATCCCTTGGCCGTCATCCAGGTGGACGAGGTCCACTCGCACGACGAGCATCGGTTCCGACTGTTGTCCAGATCGCGGGGAGGCCGGCTCCTCGTAACCATCTTCACCGACAGGGAGCGGCGATACCGCATCATCTCTTCACGCCCCGCAACCACGCGGGAGACGAGGGACTATGAGAAAGGAATATGATTTCAGCAATGCGAAACGGGCTAACTTTCGAAACCTACCTCCCTTCGACCAGATCGACCGGCACACCAAGGTACGCATCACCATCTTCATCGACAATGACATCCTGAAGTTCTTCAAGGCTCGCGCGGCCAAGCGGGGGAAAGCGCCATACCAGACCCAGATCAACCAGGCCTTGCGCGAGTACATGGAAGGCAGCCCTCCTCCCGGCAAGGGCGCTCTGGTGGCCGACGACAAGCTCATCTCTCGCCTCGCGGAGCGAATCGCCGAGTACTCGGGGGCCAAGCGCAAGAAGCGAGCAAGGAAGTCCAAGTCCTGAGCCCTACCACTCGATGAAGAGCGTCTCGGGAGCTTCCAGGCGGCGGATGATGGCCTGGGCGAAGCGGGCGCCGTCGGCGCCGTCGGCCACCCGGTGGTCGAAGGTGAGCGAGATGGGCAGGAGCAGGCGCGGCACGATCTGGCCCCCGCGCACCACGGCCTCCTCGCGGCCCCGCGCCACGCCGAGGATGGCCACCTCGGGGTAGTTGATGATGGGGATGGCACCGGTGCCGCCGAGGGCGCCGATATTGGTGATGGTGAAGGTGCCGCCGCGGAGATCGTCGAGCGCGGCCTTGCCGTCCCTCACCCGCTGAGCGAGCGTGGCGAGCTCGCGCGCCAGCTCCATGACGGGCTTCTTGTCGGCATCGCGAATGACGGGAACGATCAGCCCCCGGTCCGTCGCCACCGCGATGCCGAGATGGCAGTAGCGCTTGACGATCAGCTCGCCCGCCGCGGCGTCCAGGCTCGCGTTGAACTGTGGGTGCTCCGCCAGGGCCAGCGCGGCCGCCTTGAGCAGAAAGCTCGTGAGGGTCAGCGTGATGCCGCGCTCCTTGGCCGCCTCGAAGCTCCGCGTCACCATGGCGTTGAGATCGGTGATGTCGGCCTTGTCGAAGTGGGTGACGTGCGGGATGAGCGCCGCGGACAGCGCCATCCGGTCGGCGATGGTGCGGCGGAGATGCGAGAGCGGCTGGCGCTCGACGCGCCCCCATTGCTCGAAGTTGGGAAGGGGCGGCGGCTCGAGCCCGACGCGGGCCAGCGGCTTGGCGGGGCCGGCAGGCATCGTCGGAGGCTTGGCGAGAGCGGGAGCGGGCTTGCCGACCGCGCCGCGGACGTCATCATCCGTGATGCGCCCACCCGGGCCGGTGCCGCGCAGGGCGGCGAGATCCACGCCCAGCTCGCGCGCGAGACGACGTGTCGAGGGGGTGGCGGCGGCGGGAGCGCCTTCCAGGCGGGGCGCGGCCTTGGCTTCGACCGGCGCCGCCGCGGGTGTGGCCGCCGCAGGTGTCGAGCGGGCCGGGGCGGAGCCGTCTCCACCATCGGCGAAGGTCACCAGCACCTGCCCCACCTTGACGGTCTGGCCCGGCTGCACGTGAATCTTCTCGACGCGGCCCCCGAAAGGCGACGGGATCTCGACCTGGGCCTTGTCGGTCTCCACTTCCAGGAGCGGAGCGTCCTCCTTCACGATGTCCCCCTCGCGAACGAGGACGGCGCGGATCTCGGCTTCGACGAGACCTTCACCGAGATCGGGGAGAGCAAAGCTCCGGGCCATGGGGTGTCCTAGAGGGTCCGGCTGATCAAAAGCCCAGGGTCTCGCGCGCGGCGGCGAGCACGCGGGCAACGTCGGGCACGGAGGCCTTCTCGCGCGCGAAGCCCACGAACGGCACGTCGTAGGCGGCCACGCGACGGATGGGCGCCTCCAGCGAGAGGAAGGCGCCGTCCATGATGCTGGCGGCGATCTCGGCCCCGGGGCCAAAGCTCATCGGCGCTTCGTGCACGACGACGGCGCGTCCCGTCTTGGCCACCGAGCTGCAGGGTCTCGGCGGCCTCGAGCGCCACGCGCAGCATGGCGCCGTAGGCGATCAGGGTCAGCCCGCGTCCCTCCTGGGCGATCTGGGCGCGGCCGATGGGCATCGTCTCGCTCTCGTCCGGCACTTCCTCCTTGGCCGCGTGGTAGAGACCCTTGTGCTCGAAGAAGATGACGGGGTCGGGGTCGCGGATGGCCGCCGTGAGGAGGGCGCGGGCCGTGCGCGGCCCCGAGGGGATGATCATCTTGATGCCCGGGATGTGGGCGTAGAACTGCTCCTCGCTCTCCGAATGGTGCTCGAGCGCGCGCACGCCGCCGCCATAGGGCATGCGCACGACCATCTGGCAGTGGAAGCGCCCCTGCGTGCGCTGGCGGTAGCGCGCGGCGTGGTTCTCGATCTGGTGGAAGCACTGGAAGGCGAAGCCGGAGAACTGGATCTCGCAGACGGGCTTGAGCCCGTAGATGGCCATGCCCACCGAGGAGCCGATGATCGCCGCCTCGGCCAGCGGGGTGTCGATGACGCGGCGGCTTCCGAACCGTCGGTGGAGGTCTTCCGTCACGCGGAAGACGCCGCCGTCCACGCCCACGTCCTCGCCGATGGCGAGCACGTCCGGATCCCGCTCCATCTCCTCGAGCAGGGCCAGGTTCAGGGCCTTGACCATGTTCAGTTTTGCCAACGGCTGGTCCTTCGCTGGCCCCGCATCGGGGTGGAGTCGGGCTCGGCGGCCGGGGGCGCGCCGTCGCCGCCAGGGGCGGCGAGCCGGGCGGCCAGCTCCGCGCGCTCGGCGACGAGATGCGCCGGGGGCTCGGCGTAGGCGTGCTCGAACATTCCGAGAGGATCGGCGGGGGGCATTGCCTCGAAGCGCTCGACGCCGCGAGCGATCTCCTCGTCGACCTGCTCCTCGAGCCCCGCCTCGAGGAGGCTCTTCTTCTCGAGGTAGGCGCGGAAGCGTGTGAGGGGATCCTTCTGCTCCCAGGCCTTGACCTCCTCGTCCGTGCGGTACTTGGTCGGATCGTCGGCCGTGGTGTGGACGCCCAGCCGGTACGTGACGCACTCGATGAGGGTCGGTCCCTCTCCCGCCTGGGCACGGTCCACCGCCTCGCGGCTCGCCGCATAGACGGCAAGCACGTCATTGCCGTCGACCTGAATGCCCGGGAAGCCGTAGGCGATCGCCTTCTGGGCGATGGTCCGCGAGTTGGTCTGCTTCTTGAGCGGCACCGAGATGGCCCACTGGTTGTTCTGGCAGACGAAGACCACGGGCACGTGCCAGACGCCGGCGAAGTTGCACGCCTCGTGGAAATCTCCTTCGGAGGTCGCGCCATCGCCGAAGTACGTCATGACCACGGCGTCTTCGCCCCGGTACTGGATTCCGTAGGCGATGCCGACGGCGTGAGGAAGCTGGGTGGCGACGGGGATGGTCACCGGCAGGTCACGCTGCTCTGGACCGGGAGAGCTCCCCTCCAGGCGTCCGGCGTAGAGGGAGAGGAGCTTCTCGATGGGCCAGCCGCGCCAGAGCATGGCGCCCGTCTCGCGGAACGAGGGCACGAGCCAGTCGGCGGGCCTCAGGGTGAACACGCTGCCGATCTGGGCGGCCTCCTGGCCCTTGATGGGGGCGAAGGTGCCGATGCGTCCCTGGCGCTGGAGCTTCAGCATGCGCTCGTCGAGCCGGCGGCCGAGCACCATGGCCCGGTAGAGACGCTTGAGGTCGTCCGCGGCGAGCTTGGGCTCGAGCGCGGTGTCGAGGTTGCCCTCGCTGTCCAGGATGGACAGGCGCTCGATGGGAGATTGCGGCTCGATCAGCGTCCTGGGCATGGGCAACCAGACTCGCCTCTATCCTACCCGATGCCGCGGGGGCCCACCAGCGCGGGGTCAGGTCTTGCAATCCCACATCGGGTAGGGAGTTCCTAGAGGAGTCGGCTACCTCATGTGTGATTGCAAGACCTGACCCCCGCATTTGTAAGGCGCAGCCGAAGGCGCCCTGGTGGGGGAGTCTGAGGGAGGAGCGACAGTGGCGCTCCCCCTCAGAACCGGATATGAGAGGATGGCGGCCTATGCCATTTTCCTCTTTCGGGCTTCACCCCGATCTCCTCCGCGGCATCAAGGAGATGGGCTTCACCCGCCCCACGCCGATCCAGCAAGACGCCATTCCGCCGGGCCTCCAGGGTCGCGACGTCCTGGCCTGTGCCATGACGGGGAGCGGCAAGACGGCGGCGTTCCTGCTGCCCATCCTCCACCGGCTCATGCCCAAGCGTCGCGGCGTGACGCGCGCCCTCATCCTGACCCCCACCCGCGAGCTCGCCGCTCAGATCGAGGAGCACCTGAGCCAGCTCGCCGTGCACACCCCGATGTCGGGCGCGGCCGTCTTCGGCGGCGTGGGCATGGGGCCCCAGGAGCACGCCTTCCGCACCGGCGTGGACGTGATCGTGGCCACGCCGGGACGACTGCTCGATCATTTCCGCTTCCCCTACGCCAAGCTCGACGGGCTCGAGATCCTGGTGCTGGACGAGGCAGACCGGATGCTCGACATGGGCTTCCTCCCGGACATTCGACGCGTCCTGAAGCACTTGCCGCCGCGCCGGCAGACGCTCTTCTTCTCGGCGACCATGCCGGAGCCCATCGTCACCTTGACCCGCGAGCTCCTGCGTCAGCCCGCGACGGTCAACCTCGAGCGCAAGGCGGCGCCCGCGGTCGGGATCACGCAGGCGGTGTACCCGGTCGCGCAGGAGGTGAAGTCCTCCCTGCTCCTCGAGCTGGTCAAGCGCGACGAGATGAAGAACGCCCTCGTCTTCACCCGCACCAAGCACCGCGCCAATCGCCTCGCCGATTTCCTCGCCCGCCACGGCGTCAACTGCGAGCGCATCCACGGCAACCGGAGCCAGGCGCAGCGCACCGCCGCCCTCGAAGGGTTCAAGAGCGGCCGCTTCCGGCTCCTCGTGGCCACCGACATCGCGGCCCGCGGGATCGACGTGGAAGCGCTCAGCCACGTCATCAACTTCGACGTGCCGGCGGTGCCCGACGACTACATCCACCGCGTGGGCCGCACGGCGCGCGCGGAGCTGACGGGCGACGCCTTCACCTTCGTGTCGCCCGAGGAAGAGGGTGATCTCGCGGCCATCGAGCGCGCGGTGGGCAAGCGGCTTCCCCGCATCGTGCTGCCCGACTTCGACTACAACCGCCGGGCGTCCGAGAAGCTCGAGGTGCCGCTGGGGGAGCGCATCGCGGCCATCCGCGCTCGCAAGGCCGAAGATCGCGCGCGCGCCAAGGCCAAGGCGGAGCGGCGCGGCCAGCAGCAGGCCGCTCAGGGCCCGCGCCCGAGTGTCGCGCCGTCACCCCCTCCCCGGCCTGGTCAGCCCCCGAGACCTGGTCAGCCCCCGAGACCGTGGGACCGGCACGCGCAGGGACAGCGCCCGACGCACCGGAGACCCGGCGGCCGCTAAGTAGCGGCGGGCCCCTTGCCGGTGGGCAGCGGCGGTGGCTCCAGCAGCCCTTGCGTCAGCGCCTCGGCCGAGGCGAGCCCGCGGGCCTTGAGCACATAGGTCAGCATCAGGAAGAAGGTCATCCCCTCTATCAGCACTCCCCAGATGGGCGATCGCGGCACGAGCGCATCGAAGAGACCGTGGAAGGAAGCCGAGATGGCGAGGCCGGCCACGAGCAGCGCCCAGCGGCGAGCCGGATCGAGCGTGGCCAGCGCGATGAAGTAGCCGAAGATGCCGGCCAGGCAGCCATGAAAGAACGGGGTCATCGCCATGCGCACGACATTGGTGTAGATCGGGCCAACGAGATGCCCCACCTGCCCCGTGCTCCGCACGGCGCCGACCGCCTGAGAGAGATTCGTGAAGACGTAGAAGACGTTCTCGGTGATGGCAAAGCCGATCCCCGACATCATGCCGAGCACCATGCCCATGACGGGGTTCTTCATTCGCGTGGTGAAGTACGCCACCAGAAAGAGCGGGATGGCCTTGGTCAGCTCTTCCCGGACGCCCACGCCGAGGATGTTGGCGAGGAGGGTCAGGGGGAAGAAATCGATCGCCTCGATCCGCTCGAAGACCTGCCCCGGCATCTGCAGATAGAGTCCCAGGAGCGGAATGCCGATGAAGGCGGTGAAGAACACGGTGGCGAGGCACCAGAAGAGGCCGACCTGACGATCGGCGAAGAGGCGGTACATCAAGAGCGCCCAGAGCAGCCCTGACCAGATGGCCAGGCCATACAGAATCGAGTGGGCGCTCTCGAGCGACTGTATGGCCAGGGGGACGATGGCCACCAGTGACAGGAGGAGAAAGACGGGACTCCTCAAGATCTCGGCGGCGCGGTCCCCGTCCACCAGGGCGATTTCCTTCAGGGAGACGGACGCGACCTCCTGGAGAAAATCCGTGACCGCGGTCAGCGACTGAGGCGGACGCAGGTGCGAGGGAGCGGGCCCAGGGGGCGGGGCGACGGATGGGGACGCCGCGGTGCCGCACGCGGGACAGAAGCCCGTGCCTTCGGCGAGCTGACGGCCGCACGCGGTACAGAACATGGCCCCGGATTATAAGGCAAACGCGGTCAGATGCCGAGAGCCTCCAGGAAATCCGCGATCACCCCCTGCACCTCCGCGCGGTGGCTCCGGTTCGGAAAGTGCGGTCCGCCGTCGACCACGTGCAGCCGCGCGCCCGGGATCGTCGCGGCCAGACGCCGGGACATGACCGGCGTGGGGAAATGGTCCTCGGAGCCCGCGATGATCTGGACAGGGCACCGGATCCGCGCGCAGTCGCCGAGCCAGTCCACCCGCGCGTAGGTCTCGTCCAGCAGGGCGAGGAGCGAGGCGACCGAATGGAGACGCAGACGCGACGTCAGCTCCGCATAGCGCTCCGGCCGGGCCTTGAGTCGTCGGAGCGCCTCGTCGCCCATGCGGAGCCGGACATTGGCGTCGAAGTAGTCCTCGAAGCGGCCCGCTTCGACGAGTGGGCGATGGGACGCCCACCACGCCCTGTCCTCGGGCGGCGCCGCGTAGGGCGGCCCGCTGATGGACAGCACGGCGCGCACCCGAGCGGGCGAGTGGGCGGCGGCCCACAGCGACAGCGCGGCGCCCATGGAGACGCCGCCCCACACCGCTTCGTTCACGCCGAGCGCGTCCAGCCAGAGGAGGACGTCCTCGAGCTTTCGCGCGTAGGTGTAGTCCTCGGCGCGCTCGAACTTCGTGGAGAGCCCGTGACCTCGGGTGTCCGGGAAGAGGGCACGCACGCGCCCCAAGAAGGGCTCGAGGTCGGGGAGCATGACGGAGGAGTCCTCGACGGAGCCGCCGTGGATCCAGACGATCGGGGGCCCGCCCGGATCGCCGGCCTCTCGCCAGTGGAGCCGGACGCCGTTGGGGAGCTCTCGCTCAGGCAGGAGAGAGGCGCCGCTCGACGTGCCGCGCGTAGCGAGACATGGAGTACGTGCAGATCCAGTACACGACGGCGATGAAGAGGTAAAGCTCGAAGGGGCGCACCTCGCGGTTGTTCACGACCTGCGCGGCCCTGGTCAGGTCCATGAAGCCGATGATGGAGGCGAGCGAGGTGTCCTTGAAGAGCACGATGAACTGGGTGACCAGGGACGGGATCATGTTCTTCAGCGCCTGGGGCAGGACGACGTACCTGGTGGTTTGCGTCGTGGTGAGGCCGACGGCGGTGGCCGCCTCTACCTGCCCGCGGGGCACGGACTGCACGCCCGCCCGCACGATCTCGCCGAGGTAGGCCGCCTCGAAAATCACGAAGGCAATGAGGGCCACCCAGTACTCCGGGATGGGGCGCTTGAGCAGGATGGGCACCACGAACCACATCCAGAAGATGACCATGACGAGCGGCACGCCGCGGAAGAACTCGACGTAGAGCGTGGCGGGGATGCTGACCCAGCGCCGGCTCGACAGGCGCCCGAGCCCGATGAACACGCCCAGGATGAAGCCGAAGATGATGGCGGGGATGGCCAGGCGAACCGTGCCGCCGACGAACTTGCCGACGCCCAGGAAGCCCTGGAGGATCAGGAAATCCCAGTTGCGTGCGATGACGCCGAGGTCGAAGCCGAGGAGCATCAGCGCCGCCGCCGGCCCCCGCTCGTGATGAGGCCGGGGATGGCCGTCCGCCGCTCGATCCAGCTCATGAGCGAGGCCAGGGACACGCAGAGCACGAGGTAGATGAGGGTGCCCGCGGTGAGGGCCTCGATGGCCTTGGCCGTGTACGTCTCGATCTGGCGCGTCTGGAAGGTCAGCTCGGCCACGCTGATGGTGAGGGCGAGCGAGGAGTTCTTGAGCAGGTTCAGCGACTCGCTGGTGGCCGGCGGGATGATGAGCCGGAGCGCGATGGGCAGGATGACATAGCGGTAGGCCTGGAAGACCGTGAGCCCGGAGGCGATCGAGGCCTCCATCTGGGTCTTCGGGATGGCCTGGATGCCCGAGCGCAGCACCTCGGAGAAGCGCGCGCCGCTGTAGACGCCCAACGCCACCACGGCGGCCCAGAACTCCAGGCTGTGCTCATTGAGCCACTCGCGCGGGCGGTCCGGTAGGGCCGGCGGCACCGCGAAGTACCAGAAGAACATCCAGACGAGGAGGGGCACGTTGCGAAAGAACTCCACGTAGAACGTGGCGAGCACGCGGAGCGGGCGAAAAGCCACGGTGCGCAGCGCCCCCGACAGGATGCCGAGCGCCACCGCGAGGAGCCAGGCCACCACCGACAGCTTGAGCGTCATCAGGAGCCCGCTCAGCAGCCACTCCCCCGACTGCCCCGTCCACAACACCGACCAGTTGAACGTGTAATACACTCGATGTCCCTCAGGTCCGCCCCCTGACTATTTCAGCACTCGCCTCGCGACTGCGTCGCTGCAGCTCGAACCAGGATACGAAGATACGCGAGTGACACGACGACTACTTCGGGACGACCTGGTAGAGCATGAAGGTGCGGACCGCGGCGGACATGGGATACGGCAGCTCGCCCTTGGCCCCGAACCACTTGTCGTAGAGCTCGAAGTACTTGCCGTTCTCGATGCCGTCCATCAGGGCCGCGTTGACCACGCCGCGGAAGTCGGAGTCGTTCTTGCGCATGGCCATGCCGTAGGGCTCGTAGGAGTAGAAGTCGCCCACGATCTCCCAGAGCGCCGGATTGGCCGCCTTGGCCTTGAGTCCGGCCAGCTGGATCCCGTCATTGGTATAGGCTTCGACCTGGCCCTGGATCAGCGCCTGGAAGGCCGCGGGCTGGTCGGGAAACTCCCGCAGCTGCGCCTTGGGCGCCTTCTCCCGGATGATCCGCGCATTGGTCGAGCCCTGCTGGGCCGCGATGCGCTTGCCGTCGATGTCCTTGATGCTCCGGACCTTGCTCCCCTTCTTCACGATGAACTGCGCGCCCGTGACGAAGAAGGTCAGCGAGAAGTCCACGCTCTCGCGCCGGGTGCGCGTGTCCGTCATGGTCTCGGCGATCAGGTCGACCGCGCTCGAAGACAGGAGCGGGATGCGCGTGGGCGGCGCGGACTCCTTGCGCTCGACCTTGATCGGCTTCCCGAGCTTCTTCTCGAGGGCGGGCTTGATCAGCTCCTCGACCAGATCGATGGAGAAGCCGACCCACTGGTTCTGGCTGTTCACGTACGCGAAGGGCGGCGACCCCGTGCGGGTGCCGATCACGAGCGTGCCGCTCTGGCTGATCTTGTCGAGCGTGCTCGAGGTCTGGGCGAAGGCCGGCGTCACCGAGGACGCGAGCAGCGCCCCGGCGGCGACGAGGGCGAGAAGCTTCTTCATGCACTGCCTCCTTGAGGGGGTTAGTGGGACAGGATCTTCGAGAGGAAATCCCGGGCGCGGTCCGATTTCGGGGCCGAGAAGAACTCTTGCGGGGTGGCGGCCTCCACGATCTGGCCGGCGTCCATGAAGATCACGCGGTGCGCGACGCGCTTGGCGAAACCCATCTCGTGCGTCACCACCATCATGGTCATGCCTTCCTTGGCGAGATCCGTCATGACGTCGAGGACCTCGTTGATCATCTCGGGGTCGAGGGCCGACGTCGGCTCATCGAAGAGCATGATCCTGGGCTGCATGGCGAGGGCGCGGGCGATGGCCACGCGCTGCTGCTGGCCGCCCGAGAGATTCGCCGGGTACTTGTCTGCCTTGTCGGGGATGCGGACGCGCGCGAGGAGATCCCGCGCGATCTTCTCGGCCTCGGTCGCCGAGAGTCCCTTGACCTTCGACGGCGCCAGCATGATGTTCTCGAGCACCGTCATGTGAGGGAAGAGGTTGAAGGACTGGAAGACCATGCCCACCTCGGCCCGGAGCTTGGACAGATTGACCTGGTTGCCGACGATGGGATCGCCGTACACGAAGATCTTGCCCTGCTGGATGGGCTCGAGCTTGTTGACGCAGCGGATGAGCGTGCTCTTGCCGGAGCCGGACGGCCCGCACACCACCACGACTTCGCCGGGCGTCACGTCGAGATCGACGTCCTTGAGCACCTGGAGGGATCCGAACCACTTGCTGACCTTGGAGTAGCGGATGGCGGAGGTGCCGGCGGTGGCCATCCCCTACTCCACTACCACGAGCACGTCGCCCGGATTCACCGCCTGGCCGGCCTCGACGCGAATCTCCTTCACCGTGCCCGCCACCGACGCCTTGAACTCGTTTTCCATCTTCATGGCCTCCAGGATGACCAGCCCGTCGCCGGGCGCGACCGCCTGGCCGACCGTGACCTCGACCATCACCACCCGTCCGGGCATGGGCGCCTTGAGGATCTGTCCCCTCGCCGCGGCGCCGCCCCCGCGCGTGCGAATGATGTAGCGCGTCTCCTCTTCCACCCGGATGCTGTAGGTCTCTCCGTCGACATCGACGACGAAGACCCCGCCCTCCTCCTCGCAGACGCCGGCGGCAAAGGACTCGCGCCCGAGCAACAAGGACCAGCCGCCCTCGCCCGTGGGTCTGGCGTCCACCTCGAGGGCGTCGCCGCCGAGGGTGACGCGGTAGCGGCCTCCGTCTCCCACGACCTCCACGGGAACCACCGCGCCGTCGAGCTGCGCCTCGAACTTCATCGCGGTCGCGAGCCCGAGGAGCCCGGCCGGCCCAGACGCGCCCACGCGCTCACGGTCGGCGCGGCGGCGGGCGGAGTCTCACGGCCCGCGCGCTCATAGGCGGCCAGGGCCGCCGCGATGAGAGCGACCGTCCGGTGACGCCCCGGGACGGGCGCGTCATCCAGGCGCTCCATGAACTGCGTGTCGAGCTTGCCCGCCACGAAATCCGGGTGACGAAGGATGCGACGGAGAACGGGGATGGTCGACCGAACGCCGCCCACCTGGTACTCGCCGAGGGCGCGCTCCATGCGAGCGACGGCCGCCTCCCGGTCGGGCGCCCACACGATGAGCTTGGCCATCAAGGTGTCGTAGTAGCGTGGCACCGTGTAGCCGGCGTACACGCCGGAGTCATTTCTCACCCACGGACCCGCGGGTGCGGACAGGCGCGTGATGCAGCCGGGCGAGGGCAGGAAGCCCTGGTCCGGATCCTCGGCGTTGATCCGGCACTCGATGGCCGTGCCGCTCCACGCGATGTCCTCCTGGCCATAGCCGAGCTTCTCGCCCGCGGCGATGCGGAGCTGCTCCCGCACGAGATCGCGGCCGGTCACCAGCTCCGTCACCGGATGCTCGACCTGGAGTCGCGCGTTCATCTCGAGGAAGTAGAAGCTCCCGTGCGCGTCCACGAGGAACTCGGCGGTGCCCGCGTTGACATAGCCGACGGCGGCGGCGAGCCGGCACGCCGCCGCGCCCATGCGTCGCCTCAGCTCTGCGTCCACTCCGGGGGACGGGCTCTCCTCGATGAGCTTCTGGTGGCGGCGCTGGATCGAGCACTCGCGCTCGCCCAGGTGCACGGTGCTCCCGTGAGCATCCGCGAGGATCTGGATCTCGACGTGGCGCGGCGCCGCGAGGTAGCGCTCGATGTAGACGGAGGCGTCCCCGAAGGCCGCCCCCGCCTCGGAGCGCGCGGCGCGCAGCGCCCCCGCCAGATCCTCGCGACGGTGGACCAGTCGCATTCCCTTCCCGCCCCCGCCCATCACGGCCTTGAGCATGACGGGATAGCCAACGTCCTCGGCGACTCGCGCCGCGTCCTTGTCGTCCGTCACGGGCTCGGAGGCTCCGGGCACTACGGGCACACCGAGCGATAGCGCCACCCGACGCGCGGCCATCTTGTCGCCCATGGCGCGCACGGCCGCGGGGGACGGGCCGATGAAGACGAGCCCCGCCGTCGCGCAGGCATCGGCGAACGACGCGTTCTCGGCGAGGAACCCGTAGCCGGGATGCACCGCCTGCGCGCCCGTGGCGCGGGCGGCGGCGATCAGCTTCTCGGCGGAGAGATAGCTCTCGGCCGCGGGCGCGGGTCCAATCGGCACCGCCTCGTCGGCCAGAAGCACGTGCAGCGCTTCGCGGTCGGCTTCGGAGAAGACGGCGACGGTGGCGATGCCCATCTCGCGACAAGCACGGATGACTCTGACCGCGATCTCACCGCGATTGGCAATCAGGAGCTTGGAGAACGGAGGCGTCACAACGGAGGCATGATAGCAGGACTGTTACGAGCCAGCAAACGCGGAACGGACCCGGCCTCCCGCCGGCCCGGCCCGTTCATCGGTTACTTCGTGCGCTGGGCGAGCAGGTCCAGGATAAGTTTCTTGGCCGCCGGCGTGCCCCAGCTGCGGGAGCCGACCATCCGGCTCAAGAGCCGCCCCTGCCGGTCTATCAGGTACGCGGTCGGCGGACCAAAGACGCCGTACGCCTTGCCCGTCACCTCGCCGGACTCGTCGATCAGCACGCGCGCGGTATAGCCGCGCTCCTGCGCGGTTCGTCGAACGAGCGCGGGATCCTCACGGAAGCTGACGAGCAGGACCTCGAGCCCCTTGCCCTTGAGCTCGCTTCCGAGCCGATTGACGGGAGGCAACTCCTCCCGGCAATTCGGTCACCACGTCGACCAGAAGAAGAGGACGACAACCTTGCCACGCAAGTCCTCGAGCCGCGTCACCTTGCCGTCGAGATCCGGCAGCGCGAAGCTGGGCGCGGGCTTCGGCGGCTCGTAGGGAGACATGTCGAGGGCGGCCCAGTTGGGCGCGGCGGCAATGCTCTGCGCCGTCAGCATCAAGACCGCGAGGGCGACCGTGAGGATCCTCATGAGACTCCCGACTCCTTGAGCGCCTTGAGCAAGTCGTCCGAATTGAGAAGATCGAGCGGGTTATCCATGACCTTCACGTAGCGGACGATGCCCTGGCGATCGATGATGAAATAGGCGCGCTTGGCGTAGCGGTAAATTGGACTCTTCTCGTCGGTGACCATGGCACCGTACGCGGGCAGCATGGTCCGACGGAAATCTGCGGCGATGACGTGCTTGAGGGGATTCTGCTTGGCGAAGGCGTCCAGCGTCGCGGCATGGTCAGCGCTCACGCCCAGGACCTGGGCGCCCGCGGCCTCGAACTGGGGCAGGGCCCCGTCGAAGGCCAGGATCTCCTTGGTTCAGGTCGCGGTGAACGCCTGGATGAACGTGTAGACGACGACGGGCCCCTTGCCGAGCATGTCGGACAGCTTGATCTGCTTGTTGCCCGGGGCGACCACGGTGAAGTCCGGCGCCTTCTGCCCGACTTCGAGGGCCGACGCGGGGAGCGAGGCCAGGGGACCGGCCAGACCAAGCGCCAGCACGGCGACGGCCAAGTTCAGGTAGCGCATGCGCATGAAAAGCACCTCACGTGAGTGGCTCACTGCTCCGGAACCGCCTTGGCGGCCTCGTCCACGAATGACGTATCCACGATACTCCGCAAAGGAATGGTCCGCTTCATGAATCCGTTCGCGGTCCACCACAGCATCTGACGCTCGATGTCGGGCACGAGCAGCCGGCCATTACGGTCCTGGAAGGGAAAGCCCGGACGGATGATCTCGGGGCGGGCCTCCGTGTACTTGGCCGTGATGCGCACGACCTCGTCATAAGCTCGCGCCCGGCGCCGGTCGCCCGTCCTTCTGGAGCAGCACGGCGTCGCAATGATAGCGCGAGGCCTTCGCTGAGGGCCCGCGCGATGCCCACGCGCTGCCGCATCCCGCCCGAGAGCTGATGGGGGTACTTGCCCTCGAAGCCCTCGAGCCCGGTCATGGTGATAAAACGACGGACCCGCGCCCGGCGTTCCGCGGCTGGGATATCGAGCTCCTCGAGGCCGAAGGCAGCATTGGCCTCGGCCGTGCGCCACGGGAAGAGAGCGAACTCCTGGAAGACGGTGGCGGTGAGCGGCTGGCCGGGCCATCCTGCCCGCACACGGCAGCGCGCCGGCAGCCCTGCGGCCGCCGGCGCGCCCTGGTGCTTCCCCTCTATGCCGCGACGGTGAGGAAGAGGCTTGCGCCCTCCCGCTCGATGCGGAAGAGAATGGGCTTGCCCTTGTCTCGCTTGGCCACGGCCTCCTTGAGCTGCTCCACGCTTCTCGCCGGCTGGCGATTCACCTCGACGATGACATCGCCGCGCTCGAACCCGGCATCGGCGGCGGGGCTGCCCGCCTCCACCCCCTGCACGACCAGGCCCAGACGGGCAGGCGTACCGAGGCGACGGGCGAGATCTGGCGTGAGCGGCTGCACGGAGAGACCGAGCGACGGCTTGGCCTCGGACTCGGCTGCGGCCTGGCGGCCTTCCTTGGCCTCGAGGGCCTCGATCCGGGCCGTGAGCTGAACCGTCTGGCCATCGCGGAGCACGCTGACGGGCACCTCGCGCCCGACGCGTGTCTCGGCCACCGCGCGCGGAAGATCCCCCACCCGATTGATGGAGCGGCCATCGTACATGGTGATGATGTCGCCGGGCTTGAGACCGGCGCGGCTTGCGGGCGAGCTCGGCGTCACGGAGGAAACGAGCGCGCCCTTGGTATCCGGACGGTTGAAGGTCTTGGCGAGATCCGGCGTGAGCGGCTGGATGGAGAGACCGAGCGACGGCTTGGCCTCGGACTCGGCTGCGGCCTGGCGGCCTTCCTTGGCCTCGAGGGCCTCGATCCGGGCCGTGAGCTGAACCGTCTGGCCATCGCGGAGCACGCTGACGGGCACCTCGCGCCCGACGCGTGTCTCGGCCACCGCGCGCGGAAGATCCCCCACCCGATTGATGGAGCGGCCATCGTACATGGTGATGATGTCGCCGGGCTTGAGACCGGCGCGGCTTGCGGGCGAGCTCGGCGTCACGGAGGAAACGAGCGCGCCCTTGGTATCCGGACGGTTGAAGGTCTTGGCGAGATCCGGCGTGAGCGGCTGGATGGCGACGCCGAGCCAGCCCCGCGTGACGGTGCCGGAGTCGGCGAGCTGTGTGACCACGGACTTGGCCAGGCTGACGGGAATGGCAAAGCCGATGCCCACCGAGCCGCCGCTCTGGCTGAAGATGGCCGTGTTGATGCCGATGACCTGGCCACGCGCGTTGATGAGCGGTCCGCCGCTATTGCCCGGGTTGACGGAGGCATCGGTCTGGATGAAGTCGTCGTAGGGCCCGGCGCCGATCGAGCGCCCGGTGGCGCTGACGATACCCGTGGTCACCGTCTGCTCGAGCCCGAAGGGATTGCCGATGGCCATCACGGGCTCGCCCACCTGCAGGGCCGATGAATCCCCGAGCGGGATGACGGGCAGCCCCGTGGCCTCGATCTTGAGAAGGGCCAGATCGGTCTTGGGGTCGCGGCCCACGACCTTGCCCTGGAACTCGCGGCCGTCAGAGAGCTTGACCTGGAGCTGGGTCGCGCCGTCCACGACGTGGTTGTTGGTCACGATGTAGCCGTTGGCGTTGATGATGAATCCTGAGCCCATGCTGCGCACCTGGCGCTGGGGCCGCGTGCCGAAGTGGTCCCGGAAATACCGATCGAAAGGCGAGTCCTCGCCGAAGGGCGTGCCCATCTCGGGCGCCGGCCCCTGCACTCGCTTGGTGCTGACGTTGACCACGGCAGGCTTGAGATCCCGCCCGATCTTCACCCAGTCGGGCGCGAGCACCGTCGGCGCCGCCCCTGCCGTGGAGGACTGCTCCGTCCACAGCGGCAGCTGGGTGGACTTGGTGACGCCGAATCCATATGTCACGCCGCCCAGCATCAGCACGGCGGCCAGCGCGACGGCTGACCAGGCCCATCTCCGTCCGCGAAACCGATCGAACATGGCAATCCTCCTCGTGGGTGAGTGCGGCTCGTCTGCGCCCAACGTAGCAGGGCCGCCTGAGAGGAGGGTGAGGGCCGAATGAGAAGGCTCTTAGGATGGATCGCGCGCTTACTTCGAGGACGTCAGGGGCAGGCGGATCGTGAAGCGGCTGCCCGCTCCTGGAGCGCTTTCGACCTCCACGGCGCCGCCATGGGCGGTGACAACGGATTGCACGAGGGCCAGACCGAGCCCCGTGCCGCCCGTGTCGCGCCCGCGCGCGGCATCGAGTCGAACGAAGGGCTCGAAGATCCGCGCGGCGGCGCCCGGCTCGAAGCCGATGCCGGTATCCCGCACGGTGACCAGGGCCTGGCCACTGGCCGTCACGAGCGAGAGCTCGACCTTGCCGCCGGCCGGCGTGTACTTGATGGCATTGTCGACAAGGTTCAAGATGGCGCGGCGAAGCGCGCCGGCATCGCCCAGGACGGTGGCCGGCTCGAAGGTGTCGGCGCGCATCGTGACACCGACGCCCTGGGCCCGACGGGCGCCCGTCTCGAGCACCTCGAGGAGGAGCGGCTCGAGATCGACGGGAGCGGTCGGCACGGCGAGACCCGGCGAGGAGCGCGAGAACACGAGGAGGTCCTCGGCGAGGCGGATGAGATGCTCGACTTCCTCGAGGCTCGAGGCGAGGACCCGTCGGTACTCTTCAGGAGAGCGCGCCGCGCGCAGCGCCACCTCCATCTCGCCCTTGAGCGCGGTGAGCGGGGTTCTCAGCTCGTGCGCGGCGTCGGCGGAGAAACGTCGCGACTGGGCGAAGGCGGCCTCCAGTCCTTCCAGCATGGCATTGAGCGTGTCGGCGAGATGGTCGATCTCGTCGTCGGCGCCGCGGCGCGAGAGGCGGCGACCCAGATCCTCGGCGGTGATCTGGCGGGCGGCCCGCGACATCTCGCGCACGGGCTGCAAGGCACGGCTCGCGATGACGGCTCCCCCCGCGGCCGCGAGGCCGACGGCCACCGGCACGAGGGCGAGCAACGTGGTCAGGTAGCGGGACAGCGCCTCCCGCGTGCGCGCGAGCGGAGCCGCAACCTGGATGATCTCGACGGACCGTCCGGCCCGCAGCACGGGCACGGTCAGGACCCGCAGGGGTCCGTTCGCCGGATCTTCCAGCGTCTCGACGGTCTGCCGACCGTGCGCGGCGTTCAGGCGCGCCTCGAGGGACAGGGGCAGGCTGCCCGGGTGCGGCGCGCCCGAGCGAAAGCGTGACCGGCCCTCCGGATCCAGGAACTGGAAAAACTGGTCGGAGAAGCCGGGCCCGAGCAGCTCGCGGATGGCCCGCTCGACTTCGGAGCCGCCGGCGCCTCGCTCGTCCGTCTCCCGGACGATCTGCGCCACGGCGGCGAGCGACGCGTCCACCTGCTGGAGCAGGCTCCAGCGCAACACCGAGTAGGACAGCGCGCTGACCACGGCCAGGATGGCCAGGAGCACTCCCGCGTACCAGAGGGTGAGGCGGGCGCGGAGGGATAGGGGCTTCACGCGTCCACCCTGAGAACGTAGCCCGCGCCGCGCACGGTGTGGAGGAGCTTTGGCTCGCCCTCGGCCTGGATGCGGCGTCGGAGATACCCGACATACACGTCCACGACATTGCTCTCGGGGTCGAAGTCGAGCCCCCAGACATGCTGGGCGAGCATGGAGCGCGAGAGCACCCGGCCCGCGCTGCGCATGAAGTACTCGAGCAGCGTGTACTCGCGCGCGGTCAGGCTCACGCGCCGCGTCCCCCGGCGCACTTCGCGCGTGGCGGGATCGAGCGTGAGGTCGCCCACGCGCAGCACGGCGCTTGCGCGATCTCCGCCGCGGCGGAGGAGCGCCCGCACCCTGGCCAGGAGCTCCTCGAAGGCGAACGGCTTGGTCAGATAGTCGTCGGCGCCCGAGTCGAGGCCGGCCACGCGATCGCTCACGGCGTCGCGGGCCGTCAGCATCAGCACGGGCGCCTTCATCCCGTCCGCGCGGAGCGCCTTGAGCACGCTGAAGCCATCGCGCTTGGGCAGCATGACGTCGAGCACGAGGAGATCCGGCGGCGCATCGAGCGCGCGCGTGAGGGCCCCTTCGCCGTCGGGCGCGACATCCACGGTGTGCCCTTCCTCCTCGAGCCCCTTGCGAATGAAGCTCGCGACCTTCCGGTCGTCCTCGACCACGAGGATGCGCATGAGAGCCAGTTGACCTCCGCACGCCCGTCCGTGTCAATCCGGCCATCCGGTGTCGCCGTGCTATCCTCCCGTGATGTCCTCGCGCGCGGGGCGCCCGTGCCGGACCTGACCGAGCTCTTCCAGCACATCGGCTACGGGGCGATCTTCGTCGTCGTCCTCCTGGGCAATGCGGGGGTGCCCGCGCCCGAGGAGTCCGTGCTCGTGCTGGGCGGCTACCTCGCCTCGCAAGGACGACTCCATCTCCCGCTCGTCATCCTGGTCGGCATCGCCAGCGCCAGCGTGGGCGACAACCTGGGCTTCTGGGCCGGACAACGCTACGGTCGTCGGCTCCTCGAGCGGCTACCTCTCTCCGCAGAGAGGAAGGCGAAGTACGAGCGGATCATGGTGAAGCATTCCGCGTGGGCCGTCTTCGTGGCCCGCTTCATTCCGGGCTTGCGCACGTTAGCGGGCCCCTTGGCGGGGATCGTGGGCGTGTCACACAGCAAGTTCTTTGTCGCCAATCTGCTGGGAGCCATCTTCTATGCTCCCTGCCCCGTCCTCGCCGGCTACGGGATCGGCTACGGCCTCGGCGACCACATCGAGAAGCTCCGCAGGCTGGCGGGCGGCTTCGAGCGCGTGGCCGTGGCCGCCGTGCTCGCCGCGCTCGTTGTCATATGGATCAGGTGGCAGCGTCGCGCCGGGCGAGCCTCCGGCTGAGCTCGGCCACGAACGCGTCGGGGCGCTCCGGCGAGAGCGCGATCAGTCCGCCGCCCGCGCGCAGCCACACGAGGTCCGCGGTGTTGGCGATGAAGAGATAGTGCCGGCCCGTGCGCGGGTTCCAGCGGAGCCCGTGCGCGCCGAAGAGGCCGTTGAGGCCGACGCCGCCGAGCCCGCCCACCGCGCGCGGCTGCCGATCGACGGCGGCGATGGCGGCATACGGGATCACGCGCCGGAGCCAGCGTCGCTCGAGCCCCACCCCGCTCTCGTCCAGCGTGTAGCCGGCGGGCGCCAGCCCCTGGATCATCCAGAGCGTGCCGAGGAAAGGCAGGGGCAGGATGACGAAGAGCGGATCGCCACTCGTGGCGACGAGGACGACGCTGAGGGCAAAGGGCACCCCGAAGCCCACGCCGATGCCGCCGATTCCGGCCAGCCAGCGCTGGCGCATGCCCAAGACGGCGGGGAAGAACTCGTCGGTCACGCTGATTTCACGCTCGCGCGCCGAGTTCGTATAATTCCCGCATGCGCGTCTTTCCGGGGGCCTGCCTCCTGCTCCTCTGCGCGTCCGGCTCCTCTGCGCAGACAGCTGCGCCCTACGCGACGGAAGTCGTGAGCCTGCCGAGCGGCACGCTGAAGCTGCGCGCGCTCGTCGGCCGTCCCGACGGGCCGGGGCCCTTCCCCGCCTACATCAGCAATCACGGCTCCATGACAACCCAGGAGGCCTCGCGCCCTCCGCGGACCCAGATCACGAAGGGCTCCCTGCCCGACACCCTGGCACGCAGGGGCTTCGTCGTCCTCGTGCTCGCGCGCCGCGGATACATGGGCTCCGAGGGAACGGCCACGACCTACAGCCAGGGCCACGGCTCGGGCGGCTATAGCGGACGTCGCGCCTCGGACGTCATGCGCGGCGCCGAGGAGGAAGCGGGCGACGTGGTGGCGGCTCTCGAATACCTGCAGACGCTGCCATCCGTGGATCCGGAGCGGATAAGCGTGGGCGGCGTCTCGCTGGGTGGCCTCGTCAGCATCATGGCCGCTTCCCGCGATGCCCGCTTCAAGGCGCTGATCAGCATGGCGGGCGGCTACCGGCAAGGCGGGCAGGGTGGCGTCGACGAGGCGTGGCCGCTCGTGCAGGGGGTCTGGAAGAACGGCGCCCAGAAGATCCGGGCGCCCGTCCTGATCCTGTGGTCGAAGAACGACATGATCATCGACGAAGACGAGGGGCGGCAGCTCGAGAAGGAGCTGAGACGCACGGGCAAGAGCGTCGAGATGAAGGTCTATCCAGCCTTCCGCGACAACGGGCACTTCCTCTTCTCTCGCGCCGAGGGCTATCCCGTGTACATTCCCGACGCGGTGAGCTTTCTCGAGACCCACCTCATGCGCTGAGGGGCGCGCATCCATGTGTCTACAGTGATCGACAATCCGGGCTCTCCGT
Source organism: Candidatus Rokuibacteriota bacterium (assembly GCA_003220345.1). Lineage (GTDB taxonomy): Bacteria > Methylomirabilota > Methylomirabilia > Rokubacteriales > CSP1-6 > AR37. Next base: position 35,766 of record QHSC01000134.1, read on the forward strand.
CTGTCCTGGCGTGAGTGACTCCGATGCCTTCCGAGACCTTCGATTGAAATCAACGTATGCGGAAAGATACACGAAGAGCCACAGTCCCACGCGTTTCTGCTTGACAGCTTCGTCGGGGTGACTCGGTGATGCGCCGGCAACCTTCGGTCAGTGCCTGCCCAGCGGCCCGCACGGACTCACGGGTCCACGGTCGGGCCCGGGGGAGCGCTACCAGGTGGTGGTCAACGCGGACGCCGCCGTTCGGAAAGAGTTAGTATTCGGCCATGCGCGACCCGGACGCCGACGAGGCGTGAGCCAGCTTCCGCCGTTCTTCGTCCTCGACGGCGACCGCTTCGTTCCCTCGGCGTCGGCGCGCGGGCCGTGGAGCCCGCGGCATCAGCACGGCGGCCCGCCCGCCGCCCTCCTCGCGCGAGCGTTCGCGCGGCAGGCGGCGTCGGACACCCAGATCGCGCGGCTGACCTTCGACTTCCTCCGCCCGGTGCCGCTGGCGCCCCTGACCGTCGTCACGCGCGTCGTCCGAGCCGGCACCAAGGTCCAGCGCCTCGCCGGCTCCGTCCTCGCGGAGGACGGCGTCGCGGTGATCGAGGCGACGTGCCTCGTCATGCGGCTCGTGCCTGCCAGCGTCGCAGTGCCGCTCGAGCCGCTGGCCTCGCCGGCGCCGCCGGCCGCAAGCGTGCCGTTCGAGCTGCCGTTCATGTCGGGCGAGGAAGGCTACCACCGCGCGGTGGAGTGGCGGCTCGCGAAGGGAACCTGGGGAGGCGGGCCGGTGGCGGCATGGCTCAGGCTCCGCGTGCCTCTCGTCGCCGGTGAGACACCGACACCTCCGCTCGAATGCCTCGTCGCCGTCGCCGATTCCGCGAGCGGCGTGGCCGTCGCCGTCGACCCGGCGCTCGCCACGTTCGTGAACGGTGATCTGACGATCGCCCTGCACCGCAGCCCTGTCGGCGAGTGGATGTGCCTCGACGCCGCCACGACGGGCGAGGCGCACGGCATCGGGCTGGCGCGGGCGCGCCTCTGGGACACGACCGGCCTCGTGGGGCGCTCGCTCCAGACGCTGCTGCTCGAGCCGCGCTCGGGCAGTGAGCGCTTCCGAGGCGCGTGAGGAATCGGGGCGAGTCGCCGCCTCCGCCAGCGACGCGAAGGAGGCGGCGGCCCGTCTATTCAGCACTCGCCTCACCGGGCCCTTGCCTACGTCTCGGCCCCGTTTCGGCTCGAAATTCTATCGCGAGTGGATCTCGGTCGCGCCGAAGAAGTACGAGATCTCGAAGGCGGCCGACTGCGGCGAGTCCGAGCCGTGGACGGCGTTGGCCTCGATCGAGGACGCGAAATCCTTCCGGATCGTCCCCGGGTCGGCCTTGGCGGGATCCGTGGCGCCCATGAGATCGCGCAGGCGCGCGATGGCGGCCTCGCCTTCCAGCACCATGGGCATGCACGGCCCCTGGGTCATGAAGGCGCACAGACTCCCGTAGAACGGGCGATCCTTGTGGACGATGTAGAAGCCCGCGGCCTGGGCGGGCGAGAGATGCACGAGCTTGGCGGCCAGGACCTTCAGGCCGGCCTGCTCGAAGCGGGCGATGATCTGCCCGG
>QHSC01000134.1:37456-72387 GCA_003220345.1 Candidatus Rokuibacteriota bacterium
CGTCTCGGCCCCGTTTCGGCTCGAAATTCATTTGCCGACAACTTTTGCGACGGTGGCGCCCATGTCGGCGGGGCTCTTGACGGTGGTGATGCCGGCCAACTCCATGGCCTTCATCTTCTCGGCGGCCGTGCCCTTGCCGCCCGCGATGATGGCGCCCGCATGGCCCATGCGCCGCCCGGGCGGCGCCGTCTGGCCGCAGATGAAGCCCACCACCGGCTTCCTGACGTGGGCCTTGATGAAGGCGGCCGCCTCTTCCTCGGCGGTGCCGCCGATCTCGCCGATCATCATGATCGCCTCCGTCTGCGCGTCGTCCTGGAAGAGACGGAGGACGTCGATGAAGCTCGTGCCGTTGACGGGGTCGCCCCCGATGCCCACGCAGGAGGACTGGCCGAGCCCGCGCTGGGTCAGCTGGTGCACGACCTCGTAGGTCAGCGTGCCGCTCCGCGAGACGACGCCGATGGGGCCCACCTTGTGGATGTGCCCCGGCATGATCCCGATCTTGGCCTGGCCGGGCGAGATGAGGCCGGGACAGTTCGGGCCGATGAGTCGGCTCGTGGTCCGGGCCAGGAAGGCCTTGACGCGCACCATGTCGACGACGGGCACGCCCTCGGTGATGCAGACGACGAGCGGGACGCCCGCGTCGGCAGCCTCCATGATCGCGTCCGCCGCCGCGGGCGGAGGCACGAAGATGAGCGCGCAGTCGACGCCGGCGGCGGCCCGCGCCTCCTCGACGGTGTTCCAGACCGGGAAGCCCTCGTGGGTCGTCCCGCCCTTGCCGGGCGTGACCCCGCCCACCACGTTGGTCCCGTACTCCTTGCAGCGGAGCGCGTGGAAGGCGCCCTCCTTGCCCGTGATGCCCTGGACGAGGACGCGCGTGGACTTGTCGACGAGGATGCTCATCGCGATCCGGCCGTCCGGGCGAGCTCGACCACCTTCTTGGCCCCCTCGCCCATGTCGTCGGCCATGACGAGCGCGAGCCCGGAGTCGGCCAGCATCTTCTTGCCCTGCTCGACGTTCGTGCCTTCCGCGCGCAGGACCACGGGCAGCTTCAAGCCCAGCTTGTTCACCGCCGCGATGATGCCCTCGGCCAGCCGGTCCACCCGGAGGATGCCGCCGAAGACGTTGATGAACACGGCCTTGACGGATGGGTCCGAGGAGAGAATGCGAAAGGCGTTCTCGATCTGCTCGGGGGAGGCGCCGCCGCCCACGTCGAGGAAGTTGGCGGGCTCGCCCCCCGCGAGCTTGATGATGTCCATCGTCGCCATGGCCAGCCCTGCTCCATTGACCATGCAGCCGACATTGCCGTCGAGCTTGATGTAGTTCAGCCCGTACTTCGAGGCTTCCACGTCGAGCGGCGTCTCCTCGTTGATGTCCCGGAGCGCCACGATCTCCTTGTGCCGGTACAGGGCGTTGTCGTCGAAGTTGAGCTTGGCGTCGAGGGCGAGCACGCGGCCGTCCCGGGTGACCACGAGGGGATTGATCTCGGCCAGCGAGCAATCCTTGTCCACGTAGGCGCGGAAGAGGTTGAGGATGAGCGAGACCCCGGCCTTGAACTGATCCCCCGAGAGCCCGAGGCCGAAGGCGAGGTTGCGCGCCTGGAAGGCCTGGAGACCGAGGGCGGGATCGGTCCACTCGCGGATGATCTTCTCGGGATGGGAGGCGGCGACTTCCTCGATCTCCATGCCTCCCGCCTGAGAGGCCATGGCCACGTGAGTGCCCCGGCCGCGGTCGAGGGTCATGGAGAGGTAGAGCTCGGTGGCGATGGGCGAAGCCTCTTCCACCAGCACCTTGAGGACCTTGATGCCCTCGGGCGGAGTCTGCGGGGTCTTGAGCATCATGCCGAGGATCTGGCGCGCCGCCGCCTCGGCGCCCGCGGGATCCTCCGCCAGCTTGACGCCGCCCGCCTTGCCGCGCCCGCCCGCGTGCACCTGCGCCTTGACGACCACCCGGCCGCCCAGCCTGGCGGCGATCGCCTTGGCCTGCTCGGGCGAGTCGGCGACGTCTCCGCTCGGCACTGGCACGCCGAACTCGCGCAGGATGGCCTTGCCCTGGTACTCGTGGATCTTCATCGCCGGTTTCGGCTCACGCTCGAGACGGAAGCTGGTCGCTCATATCCGGATCAGGACCCACACCGTGGCCACAGTGCCCACGATGGCGCTGCCGTAGCACAGGACGGCGAGCGGCCTCCGGAGTCCGTGAAGACCCAGATCCTCCAGGACGAAGCGGAAGCGGTGGGCCCAGTGGTAGAGCGGGAGCGCGATGAGCACGAACAAATACAATTTGACGACGGGGTGTCCGACGAGCGCGAGCAGCCGCGCGTGACTCACGGACACCCATCCGAGCGGGATGGCCAGGCCGAACAGAAAGAGGTGCACGGGCACCAGGAACGCTGCGACGACACCTCCCGCCGAGAAGAGGCTCCACCAGAGGGGCTCGATCGTCTTGCCCGGAGACATGGCTCAGCTCCTCACGAGCAGCCAGTACAGGATGAACAGCGTGACCACGACCCAGGCGACGTAGTTCCCGGCGACCACCAGCGCGGGCGGCACCTGGCGGTCGCCCACGCGCACCACCTGAACGACGCCCGTGGCCTGGAACCACGTGATCGTGTGATACACGACGAAGGCGAGGGCGACCACGTGAAAGACGATGCATCCAGTGGATTGCAGCCTGGCCATCATGTCAGCAAAGGCCTGCGGCCCCTGCCCGATCTTGTGGACGATGACGAGGAGCTCCACGACGAAGATCGCGACGAAGACGCTGGTCACCTCCCGGAGCATGAAGCGCACGTACCCGGGACGCTTGAGCCACCAGGTCGCGGGCAGCTTCGGGTAGTAGAGGCCAGGGCGTGCGGGACGCGCCTCGCTCATAGGGATCTCCGCGAGTCCGGCCCGCACCGAAGGTGGCCCGTTCCAGCCGCGCGTGGCTTCATTTCCGGCCACCCCACGGCATGAGCACGGACATGGCCCAGTCCTTGGCCCCGGCCACCTTGGAGCGCTGGATCGCCGCGGCTGGATCGACGCCCTTCGGGCAGACCACCGAGCACTCGCCGACGAACGTGCACTCCCACACCCCGACGCTGTCGCTGACGATCGGCTCTCGCACCCGATATCCCTCGTCCCGCGAGTCCAGGTTGTACCGGTACGCGAGGGCGATGGCGGCGGGGCCGATGAAGGCGGGGGCGAGCCCGTAGACGGGGCAGGCCGCATAGCAGAGCATGCAGTTGATGCACATGCTGAACTGCTTGTACGCGTCGAGCTGGGCCGGCGTCTGGCGATACTCACCCTCCGCCACGGGCTTCTCCGTCTCGCGGATGAGCCACGGCTTGACCCGGCGGAGCTTCTCCAGGAAGTCGTCGAGGGCGACGACGAGATCGCGGATCACGGGGAAGTTCGCCAGGGGCTCGACCCGAATCGGCCCCGGGTGGTAGTCGCGCAGGAACGCGGAGCAGGTGAGCTTGGGGACACCATTCACCATCATCCCGCAGCTGCCGCACACCCCCATGCGGCAGGACCACCGGTACGTGAGCGATCCGTCTACCCGGTCCTTGATGTGGTTGAGCGCATCGAGGACGACCCAGTCCTTTCGGTACGGCACCGAGAAGGATTCGGTCCGCGGCTCTCTGTCGCCGGGCTGGTAGCGGGTCACTTCCAGCGTGATGGTCTCTTCGGTCATCGCTCCTCCTTTAATACTTCCGTTCCTCGGGGGGCCACCGGGTGATGGTGACCGGCAGGTAGTCGATGCGCGGAGCGTCGGGAGTCCGGTAGGCGAGCGAGTGCTTGAGAAAGCGCGCGTCGTCGCGCTTGGGGAAATCGGTGCGGGTGTGGGACCCCCGCGACTCCTCGCGCAGCAGCGCGGAGTTGGCAACCGCCTCCGCCACGTCCAGCATGGAGTCGAGCTCCAGCGCGGCGACGAGCTCGGTGTTGAATACGGCGCCCCGGTCCGACAGCCCGATGCGGGCGAAGCGCCCCCGCAGCTCGCGCAGGATCTTGCACGTCGCCTCCATGGTCGACCGCTCGCGGTAGATGCCGCAGCCATCCTCCATGGCTTTCTGCATCGCCTCCCGGATGTCGGCGATGCGCTCCCGGCCGTCGGCCCTGAGGAACCGGCTATCGAGTCGCTTGCGCTCGTCGCTCACCAGCTGCGCCACCGGGTTCGATTTGACCGCCGGCCGCTCCAGGGCGTGCCGGGCCGCGGATCGGCCCGCGCGGGCGCCGAACACGAGCAGCTCGGTGAGGGAGTTGGAGCCGAGGCGGTTGGCGCCGTTGATGGAGACGCATGCGCATTCGCCGGCGGCGTAGAGACCTTCCAGGGGCGTCTTGGCGTCGATGTCGGTGGAGATCCCGCCCATCATGTAGTGCACCACCGGGCGCACCGGGATCGGCTCGTACACGGGATCGATCCCGACATAGTTCTTCGCCAGCTCCCGCACGAAGGGCAGGTTCTTGTCGATCAGCTTCTCGCCGAGGTGGCGGAGATCGAGGTGAACGTAGTGACCGTGCGGCCCCTCGAACGTCCGTCCTTTCTGGTGCTCCTGCATATGACAGCGGGAGAGGATGTCGCGCGGCCCCAGCTCCATCTTGCGGTGCACGGGCTTGTCCGTGGGCGGCCCGAGGCCATAATCTTGAAGGTAGCGGTAGCCGTCCTTGTTCTTGAGGTGGCCGCCCTCCCCCCGCGCCGCTTCCGTGATGAGGATGCCGGTGCCCGGCAATCCGGTCGGGTGGTACTGCACGAACTCCATGTCCTTGAGAGGGGCGCCGGCGCGGTAGGCCAGCGCCATGCCGTCGCCCGTCTTGATGGCGGCGTTGGTGGTGAACGGGAAGACGCGCCCGCCGCCGCCCGCGCAGATGATGACCGCCTTGGCCGTGATGGCGCTCACCGTGCCGTCGTGGACGTTGACCGCCGCCACCCCGCATACCCTGCCGTCTTCCACGAGCAGCGAGGTCGCGAACCATTCGTCGTAGCGGACGATGCTGTCGTACTTCAGCGAGGTCTGGAAGAGCGCATGGAGCATGTGGAACCCGGTCTTGTCCGCGGCGTAGAGCGTCCGGTTCACCGTCATGCCGCCGAAGGGGCGGACGCTGACCCGGCCGTCGGGATCACGGCTCCACGGGCAGCCCCAGTGCTCGAGCTGGATCACCTGGCCCGGCGCTTCCTTGACGAAGGCCTCCACGACGTCCTGGTCGGCCAGGAAGTGACTGCGCATCGGATAGACCTTGGAGAGCACCGCGATGGAGAGCCGCCCCGATTCTTCCACGGCGGCGATGGCCGCCCGGAGCCCGGCTCCGCCCCCTCCGATGATCAGCACGTCGTGCTGGTACGCGTCGTTACCGGGCATATTGCGTCATTCCTTCCTGGTAAAGGTCACCGCCGTGGCAGTCATTGATCACGATGGCCGGGAAATTCTCGACCTCGATGCGCCGGATGGCCTCCGTCCCGAGGTCTTCGTACGCGACGATGTCGACCTTCCGGACGAACCGAGACAGCACGGCGCCCGCACCTCCGATCGCGCCGAAGTAGATGCCCTTGAACTTCATGAACGCGTCCTTCACCGGCTGCGAGCGCGCGCCCTTCCCCATGGTCCCTTTGAGGCCGAGCTCCAGCAGCGCAGGCGTGAACTTGTCCATGCGGCCGCCCGTCGTGGGTCCGATCGACCCGACCACGTCCCCCGGCCGCGCCGGCGAAGGGCCGGTGTAGTAGATGATCTGGCCGCGCACGTCGAAGGGCAGCGCCCTCCCCGCCTCGATCAGCGGCAGGAGCCGACCATGGGCAGCATCACGGGCCGTATAGATCACGCCCGTGATGCGGACGCGGTCTCCCGCCTTGAGCGCTTCCACGTCGACGTCGCTCAGCGGCGGTGTCACCTCCTTCACCCCGTCCGCCCCCGTGGTGATCACAACTGCCAATTCCCTCTCCCCTCTGGGGAGAGGGCCAGGGTGAGGGGCGCAGCTGCGCGAGGCATCCCACCCTTACCCCGGCCCTCTCCCTGGAAGGGAGAGGGAGAAATGAGAGACGTCCCGCTCACAGTGTCGCTTCCTTGTGCCTGTGCGCATGACACTCGATGGTGACGGCCACGGGCAGGCTCGTGATGTGGCAGGGATACGCCAGGATGTGAACGCCGAATGCCGTGGTGTCGCCGCCGTAGCCCTGGGGGCCGATACCGAGCCGGTTGGCGCGGCCGAGAACTTCTTGCTCGAGCGCGTCAATGGCCGCGTCCGGGTTGGACGTCCCGAGCTCGCGAAAGAGCGCCTTCTTCGAGAGCAGGGCCGCCTTCTCGAAGGTGCCGCCCACGCCGACGCCGGCAATGAGCGGCGGACAGGCGTCGGGGCCCGCCGTCCGGATGCACTCGAGGATCCAGTCCTTGACGCCCTCGACGCCCTCGGCGGGGGTGAGCATCTTGTACTTCGAGCGGTTCTCGCAGCCCCCGCCCTTGGCCATGATCATGATCTTCATGGTGGCGCCCGTCACCACGTCCACGTGGACCACGGCCGGCGTGTTGTCTCCCGTGTTGACGCGATCGAAGGGCGAGCGGACGATCGATGCTCGGAGATAGCCCTCCGTGTAGCCCTGCCTCACGCCCTCGTTGATGGCGTCGGTCAGGCTCCCCCCCGTCACGTGGACGTCCTGGCCGAGCTCGATGAAGCAGATCACGAAGCCCGTGTCCTGGCAGTACGGGATCTTCTTGGTCCAGGCGAGCTCGGCATTCTCCTTGAGGATCTGCAGGACGTGCCGGCCCGCCGGCGAGCGCTCGGTGCCCAACGCCCGGTCGAAGGCGCGCAGCATGTCGGGCTCGAGGCCATGGTTGGCCTCGATGCAGAGCTTCTTGACGGCGTCCGTGACGGCGGAGGTGTGGATGTCGCGCATGGCCACCCGGCTAGTGGGAGCCGGCAGCCTGGGCGTAGAAGGCCTCGGCCCGTTTTTGCATCTCGCGCGGCTTCACGTCCTCCTTGTGCGTCGCCAGCGTCCACTTCTGACCGTACGGATCCTCCACGCCGCCGATCCGGTCGCCCCAGAACATGTCGGTGACCGGCATGACCGTCTTCGCGCCCGCGGCCAGCGCCTTCTCGACCGCGGCGTCCACCGCCTTGACGTAGATGTAGAAGTTGACCGGACTCCCGCCCAGCGTCTGCGCCGACTTGGCGCCCATGGCGAGGTCTTCTTCGCCCAGCATGAAGAGTGAATCGCCGATCTTGAGCTCGGCATGCGCGAGGGTCGTCCCGCCCGGCTTCATCAGGCGCATCCGCTCCGTGGCTCCGAAGGCCTTCTTGTAGAAGTCGAGGGCCTCGAGGGCGCCGCGGACGCAGAATCCCGGGGTGAGGGTGTGATAGCCGGCGGGGGCAGCCGCGACGGGCCCGCTCGTCGCCTTCTTCGCCTGCGGGGAAGCCGGCCGCTTCGCCTTCGCCTTCGTCCGTGCCTTGACTTTGGCCATGATCCTTTCCTCCTCTACAGCTTGAGCTTGTCCACGAGCTCCCGCACCGCGGCCGCAGACTTGTCGAACGCGGCCTGCTCGTCACGGGTGAGCTTGATCTCGATGATCTGCTCGACTCCGCTCCGGCCGAGCTTGACGGGAACGCCCACGTAGAGACCCTTCACGCCGTACTGGCCGTCGAGGTAGGCCGCGCACGGGAGGATCTTCTTCTTGTCCTTCAGGATGGCCTCGACCATCTCCACCGCGGAGGCGGCGGGCGCGTAGTACGCGCTGCCGCTCTTGAGGAGACCCACGATCTCCGCGCCGCCGTTCGCGGTGCGTGTCACCAGCGCCTGGATCTTGTCGGGGGGCAGCAGATCGGTGATGGGGACACCCGCCACCGTCGAGTAGCGCGGCAGGGGCACCATGGTGTCACCGTGACCTCCCAGCACGAAGGCCGTCACGTTCTCCACGGAGACCTGGAGCTCCTGGGCGATGAAGGTGCGGAACCGGGCCGAATCGAGGATGCCCGCCATGCCGACCACCCGCTGGTGCGGGAACCCGGACTTCTTCCACGCCAGCTGCACCATGGCATCCAGCGGGTTCGTGACGAGAACGAGAATGGCGCCCGGCGAGCGCGCGACCACCTGCTCCACGACGCCCCCCACGATCTCGGCGTTCTTGAAGAGCAGATCGTCTCTCGTCATGCCGGGCTTGCGCGCGAGTCCCGCCGTGATGACGACGATGTCGGAGTTCGACGTCTCGTCGTAGCCGTTGGAACCCGTCAGCACGGCATCGTAGCCGTGCACCGGGCCCGCCTGGGCCAGGTCGAGCGCCTTGCCCTGGGGAATGCCTTCGATGACGTCGACGAGTACCACGTCGCCCAGCTCGCGCTCCACCGCGTACTGGGCGACCGAGGCGCCGACATTGCCGGCGCCGACCACGGTGATCTTGGGACGACGGTCTCCCGCTGGCATGTGAGCTCCTTTACAGCTTTTTCATGTTCTCGATGATGGCGGTGCCGAACTCCGAGCACTTGACTTCCTTCGCGCCGTCCATGAGCCGGGCAAAATCGTACGTCACGACCTTCTGGCCGATGGTCGTCTCCAGCGCGGTGATGATCCGGTCGGCGGCCTCCGTCCAGCCCATGTGACGCAGCATCATCTCGCCGGAGAGGATGACGGAGCCGGGATTGACCTTGTCCTGCCCGGTGTACTTGGGCGCCGTCCCGTGCGTGGCCTCGAAGAGGGCGTGCCCGCTCTCGTAGTTGATGTTGGCCCCGGGCGCGATGCCGATGCCGCCCACCTGCGCGGCGAGCGCGTCGGAGATGAGATCGCCCGTCAGGTTGCAGCACGGAATGACGTCGAACTCGTCCGGCCGCGTCAGGATCTGCTGCAGAAAGGCGTCGGTGATGGCGTCCTTGACGAGGGTCTTGCCCGCGGGCGGCTTGCCCCCGCAGTCGTCCCAGCCGATGAGCTTGTCGGAGAACTCGCGCTTGGCCAGGGCGTAGCCCCACTTCATGAACATGCCTTCCGTGTACTTCTGGATGTTGCCCTTGTGCACGAGGGTCACGTTGCGGCGCCCGTTCTCGATGGCGTAGCGCATGGCCGCGCGGATGAGGCGCTCCGAGCCCTCCTTGGACACCGGCTTGATGCCGATGGAAGAGCTCTGCGGGAAGCGGATCTGCGTGACCTTCATCTCCTTCTGGAGGAACTCGATGACCTTCTTCGCCTCGGGCGTCCCCTGCTCCCACTCGATCCCCGCGTAGATGTCCTCGGTATTCTCCCGGAAGATGACCATGTCGATCTTCTCGGGATGCTTGACGGGCGAGGGCACGCCCTTGAAGTAGCGCACGGGCCGGAGGCACACGTAGAGGTCGAGCACCTGGCGCAGGGTCACGTTGAGCGAGCGGAAACCTTCGCCGATCGGCGTGGTCAGCGGGCCCTTGATGGCGATCAGGTACTCGCGGATGACGTCGAGGGTCTCTTCGGGCAGAAGACTGGGCGGGCAGTCCTTGCCGTAGACCGTGTGCGCCTTCTCCCCCGCGTAGACCTCCGCCCACGCGAGCTTCTTCTTGCCCCGATAGGCCTGCTCGACGGCGGCGTCCAGCACCCGGACCGAGGCCGCCCAGATGTCCGGACCCGTGCCGTCGCCCTCGATGAAGGCGATGATGGGACGATCCGGTACCTGCAGCTTGCCGTGGCTGATCGTGATCTTCTCGCCTGCCGGGATCTTCACGTGGGACGCCATGGGATTGCTCTCCTTGCTCTCGCGGTTATTTCAAGGCGTTCAGGGCGGAGCCCGCCTTGAACCACCCGATCTGCTCGTCGGTGAGGGTGTGTCGGCACTGGATGGCGACGGTCTTGCCCCCGGGCTTGTGGATGACGACGTCGGCCGGTTTGCCGGGAGCGAGCTGCGCGAGCCCCGTCACGCTGACGCGGTCGGGCTGCTCGAAGAGTTCGTAGTCGGAGGCCTTGGCGAACGTCAGCGGGAGGATTCCCTGCTTCTTCAAGTTGGTCTCGTGGATGCGCGCGAAGCTCCGCACGATCACCACCTTGCCGCCGAGATAGCGCGGCGACATGGCGGCGTGCTCCCGGCTCGATCCCTCGCCGTAGTTCTCGTCGCCGATCACGATCCAGCTCTGGCCCTTGGCCTTCAGCTCGCGGGCCATCTTGGAGAAGTTCTGCCCCACCTCCCCGGTGAGCGGGTTGACGCCCTTGCCCGTCTCGCCCGTGAAGGCATTGACGGCGCCCAGGAACATGTTGTCGCTGATCTTGTCCAGGTGGCCGCGGACGAGGAGCCAGACGCCGGCAGGCGAGATGTGGTCGGTGGTCGTCTTGCCCTTGGTCTTCACGAGAATGGGCAGCTCGAGAAAATCCTTGCCGTCCCACCGCGGGAAAGGCTGCAGGAGCTGGAGCCTCTGGCTGTTGGGATCGATCTTCACCTGCACGGCATCGCCGTCGGCGGCGGGCGCCTCGTAACCCTCCTCGCCCCTCGCGAAGCCCTTGGCGGGAAGCTCCTCGCTCTCCGGCGGGGTGAAGCGGAACGCCTTGCCGTCGGGGCCCGGAATCGTCCCGTGGACGGGATCGAACTCGAGGGTGCCGCCGAAGACGAGCGCGGTGACGATCTCGGGGCTCGTCAGGAAGGAGAGGGTTGCCGCGCTGCCGTCATTCCGACCGGGAAAATTGCGGTTGAAGGAGGAGACGATGGCGTTGCTCTCATCCTTGCCCACGTCCGAGCGCTTCCACTGGCCGATGCACGGCCCGCAGGCATTGGCGAGCACGGTGCCGCCGATCTTCTCGAAGATCTCCATGATGCCGTCCCGCTTGATGGTCTGGTAGATGCGCTCCGAGCCCGGGGTGACCAGGAACGGCGTCTTGGCCTTGAGCCCCGCCTTGAGGGCCTGCATGGCGACGTGGGCGGAGCGCTTCATGTCCTCGTAGGATGAGTTCGTGCACGAGCCGATGAGCCCGGCCTTGATCTGGGCGGGCCACCCTTCCTTCTTGACCTCGGCGGCGAGCTTGGAGATGGGCCGGGCCCGATCGGGCGAGTGCGGGCCCACGATGGTGGGCTCGAGCTCGGAAAGATCGATCTCGACGATCTCATCGTAGTACTTCTTGGGATCCGCCAGCACCTCGGGGTCGGAGACGAGATGCTCGCGATACTGCTCGGCCAGCTTCGCGATGTCGGCGCGGTCGGTGGCCGCGAGATAGGTCGACATCCGGTCGTCGAAGTGGAAGAGCGACGTGGTGGCGCCCAGCTCCGCCCCCATGTTGCAGATGGTGCCCTTGCCGGTGGCGCTGATCGAGGACGCGCCTGGCCCGAAGTACTCGACGATCTTGTTGGTGCCGCCCTTGACGGTCAGCAGGCCCAGGAGGTGCGTGATCACGTCCTTGGCCGAGGTCCATCCCGCGAGCTTGCCGGTGAGACGCACGCCGATGAGGCCTGGATCCAGCACCTCCCATGCCAGCCCCGCCATGGCCTCGCCGCAGTCGGCGCCACCCACCCCGATGGCGACCATGCCGAGGCCGCCGCAATTGGGGGTGTGCGAGTCCGCGCCGATCATGAGCCCGCCCGGGAAGGCGTAGTTCTCGAGCACGACCTGGTGGATGATGCCCGCTCCGGGCTTCCAGAAGCCGATGCCGTACTTGCGCGAGGCGGAGTGGAGGAAGTCGTAGACCTCGTTGTTCTCGGTGATGGCGCGCTTCGTGTCCTCCGAGGCGCCGCTCTGCGCGCGGATCAGGTGATCGCAGTGCACGGTGCTCGGCACCGCGGCCTGCTTCTTGCCCGCCTGCATGAACTGGAGGAGCGCCATCTGGCCCGTAGCGTCCTGGAGCGACACGCGATCCACGCGCAGGCGGAGCTGCGCCTTGCCGCGACTCCACTCCTGCTTGTCGAAATCGTCGGCGTGAGCGACGAGGATCTTCTCGCTGAGGGTGAGTGCGCGACCGAAGCGCTTGCGGGCCCGGTCCAGCTTGGCGGGCATGGATTCGTAGAGCCGCTTGATCTGGTCGACCGCCATGGCGGGCCCTCCTCGATGACCAAAGTATCCGAAACGACGACCGCACACAGACATATCGCCTCCCACCCAGCCGGGCAGGAGGCGACAGGTGAAATCTAATCAAAACGCTAACATGACGCTCCCCCGAGGTCAAGGAAGCGCCCCGCCGGCGACGGTTCAGCGGGGCCGGAACCCCACGAGCTGAAGGAGGGCGCGGCGCCTGAGGGCCAGGATGGAATCGGTGGGCGAGAGCTGCATGGGACAGACCGCCGTGCAGTTGGCCTGGGTGTGGCAGCGCGTGAGGACGTCCTCGGCGAGGAGCGCCTCGCTGCGCTCGGCATGCGCGCCGTCCCGGCTGTCCCGCTGCAGCGTGAAGACCCGGTTCAGCGCGGCAGGCCCGGGAAAGCGAGAATCGTGGGCGACCATGGTGCAGGCCGAGACGCACATGCCGCACCCGATGCACTCGATGGCGCCGTCCACGGCGCGGCGCTCGCGCGAGCGGCCGCTCACGGCGGCGAATCCCTCGTCGTCCTCGGGGGGCCGGCGCGGCACGAACACCGCCTTGCTCTCGAGCATCTTCCGCTTGATCGGTTCCATGTCCACCACGAGGTCCCGGATGAGAGGAAAGTGATAGAGGGGCCGCACGGTCACGGGCCCGCGCTCGAGCCGGCTCAGCAGGGTGCGGCAGGCCCAGCGCTCGCGCCCATTGATGACCATGCCGCAGGAGCCGCACATGCCCACCCGGCACGCGTAGCGGAAGGCCAGCGTGGGATCAGTGCCGCGCTGGACCTCGACGAGGGCGTCGAGCACGGTCATGCCCTGGCGGGCGCGGCGGAAGATGCTCGAGAGCAAGGCGGTGTTCGTGCCGCGCCGGCCCCCCGAGGACGACGAGGGATTCGCCGCCGTGAGCGGCCGCTCGCGCGAGCCTGGCGACCAGCGGAAGACCCTCAGTACCATCGCCATCTCCAGAACGCGAGGAACCCGGCCAGGGCCGCGAGCAAGGCGAGGAGAAACAGCGTGCGGTGCACGCGGGCGGGCAGCCCGAAGTCGAGGAGGATGGCGCGAACGCCGAGGAGGCCATGCAAGAGCACGAGGGCGAGCACGGCAGCCTGCACGGGCCGCACGAAGGGGTTCTGCAGGTGGAGGGCGATCACGGCGAGAAGCCCGAGAGCGGCCAGGCGCTGGATGAGCCAGGCCCACATGCCGGTCTTGGTGCCCCGCCAGGCCTCGGCGGAGCCGAGCCGCCGCTTGAGCACTCGTCTGTCGCGCATGCTCTCAGGGCGCCGCGGATCCTGGAGCGCGCATCAGTCGCCGACGTCCACACCGGCGGGCTGGCGTATTCCGCTCGGCGACAGACGCGTGAGCTTCACGGGCTCCGTCCACACGCGCAGCCCCGAGCTGTCGTCGGCGCCCACGGAGATACTGTAGAGCTCGGAGCCGGGCACGGGGTAGTCGGAGCGGTAGTGCGAGCCTCGGCTCTCGTTTCGCTCGAGGGCGCTCCGGGCGATGAGCCATGCCGCGGCCGCCTGGCTCTGCAGGTTGAGCCAGTCCTGCCAGGCCAGGTTGTACATGGGGCCGCCCGGCACGGGGGCGCCCGCCGCTCGCTGCCCGATCTCTTCGATCTCCTTGAGGGCAGACTTCAGCCCGGCCCCCGAGCGGATCAAGCCCACGTGCTCCCACATCACGTCGCGCAGCTGCTGCTGCAGCTTGTAGAGGTTCTCGCCTTCTCCGCGATCGAGCGGAGCGACGAGGCGCCCCGTGACCGCCTCGAGTCCCTCCATGGAGAGACGCGGCAGCCCCCGGCCGACCACCCAGTCCGCCATGACATCACCGGCCAGGCCACCGAACACGGTGGAGTCGGCCACGCCGTTGCCCCCGAGGCGGTTGGCGCCGTGGATGCCGCCCGTGTCCTCGCCCGCCGCGAAGAGGCCCTCGACGCTCGTGCGACAGGAGGGATCGATCACCACGCCGCCCATCATGAAGTGCGCGGTGGGCCCGACCTCGACCGGCTCGCGCGCGAGATCGCGACCGAAGTCGCGGCAGCGCCGGACCATGCCGCGGAAATTGGCCTCCACGGTCTTCGCGCCGAGGTGCGAGACGTCGATCCAGACTCCGCCGTTGGGGCTGCCCCGTCCCTCCTGGACCTCGGTGAAGCACGCGCGCGCGACGAGATCGCGGGTGGAGCGCTCCATCCGCGTGGGGTCGTAGCGGCCCATGAAGCGCTCGCCCGTGCCGTTGAGCAGGCGGCCGCCCGCGCCGCGCAGACCCTCCTCGAGGAGCGCCCCCGTCATGAGTGAGTTGGGCACGACGAGCCCCGTGGGGTGGAATTGCACCATCTCCATGTCCCGGAGGGGCACCCCCGCCCTCAGGGCGAGCGCGATGCCGTCGGCCGCCTTGTCGGCGGAGCACGCGATGACCTTGTACATCGTGGGCCCGCCGCCCATGGCGAGCAGCGTGGCCCGGGCGCGGACGGCGAGGAAGCCGCCGCGCCGGATGTCGAGGAGGAGGGCCCCGCCCGCGCGGCCGGCGCCGTCGCGGAGAAGCTCCACCGCGCGGTGCTCCTCGAGAGCCCGGATGGACGGGCGCGTCCACACCTGCTCGGCGAGACGGTTCATGATCTCGATGCCCGTGAGATCGCCCTTGTGAATCGTGCGGTCGTGGGACTGGCCGGCGAAGGGCTTCTGGTGGATGCGGCCGTCGGGGTGGCGGTCGAAGAAGCAGCCGTAGCGATTCTCGAGCTCCCGCACGCGTCCCGGCGCCTCCGTCACCAGCGTCCACACCAGCTCCTGGTCATTGATCCAGCCGCCGCCCGCCAGGGTGTCGAGGAAATGGGCGTCGAGGGTGTCCGGCGCGGCGAGCACGGCATTGTAGCCACCCTGGACCATGCGGGTGCAGCCCGCGCGTCCGAGGAGACCCTTGACGACCACGGTGACGGAGAGATGGGGAGAATGGTCGGCGGCGTGCAGCGCGGCGCAGAGGCCGGCGCCGCCCGCTCCGAGGATCAGGATGTCCGTCTCGACGAGGTCGATGGTCAGCGAACCCGCCTAGCTCGCCGGCGCTTTCACGAGGTAGTCCAGCAGGGCCTTCTCCGGTCCCTCGTCCCAGGCGCGAGTGCCGGAGGCGCGGCCGACCAGTCGCATGTCGCGACCGATCACGTACACGGTGGGAATGGCGCGCACCCGATAGTCCTGGCTGACTCCGCCGTCGGTGTCAAGGAGCACGACGGGCGAGAGCAGGCGCTTCTGCACCCAGGGGGCGACCTCCTCCTTCTTCTCCTTGACGTTGACGGCGAGGACGGTGAACTTCCGGTCGCGCCACTCGCGCTGCATCTTCTCCATCCGGGAGGACAGCTCGTCGGCGCCATAGGAGGAGGCCGTGGTCCAGAAGTACAGCACGACCACGTGGCCGGTGAAGTAGGACAGCGCGACCCGCCGGCCGTCGAGGCGAAGCAGCGAGAAGGGGGGCGGCTCGCGCCCGATGAGCGGGTAGAGCCGCGCCTGCTCGACGAGCTTGTCGAGCTCGGTCTTCTCCCTGGGCCTGTCGCGCTCCCGATCCTTCCGGTAGAGCTCGTAGAGCCAGGGCGGGACCTGTCGCTGGATGTCTCGATCCCGCGCCTGCTCGCGCTGACGCTCGTCCTCGTCGTCGATCTGGGCCGGAGCCTGTGGGATGCCGATGCCCGTGGCGATCGCCACGAGGGCGAGGCTCGCCCAGAGCGCGCCAGTCCTCATGAGGGCTTGACCTCGACCGTGCCCTCGAAGCGGGAGCCGTGCGTGTCGAAGAAGGTGATCTTGAGGGGGCCGGGCTCGGTGGCGCGGAAGGGAATGGTGAAGGCGGGGTTCTCCCCGATGGACGTCGAGGTGTCCAGTTCCGCGATGTCACGACCGAGGTAGCTGACGACCACGCGATTGATGAAGCGGTAGTTCTTGTCCACCGACTTGCCGCCCTGCCGCTCCACGCGCTCGTTGGGATGGATGCAGACCACCCGCACGCGGGCCACGGAGCCGCGAGCGATGCCCGCGGGCACCTTGATTCGCACCTGGCCTAACATTCAGCACTCGCCTCGCCGGGCCCTCGCCTTCGGCTCGGCCCCGTCTCAGCTCGAAATGCGCCACTCATGCCGCGCACCCCGCCACCACCACGCGGATCGATCGCTTCACCATCACGAGCGCCCCGTCCTGCATCTCGGCCACCGCGCGCACGTCGCCCGTGTCAGCCAGCCGGATGTTGGTCGCGATGTAGGCCTGGCCGCACGCCGGCGTCAGGTTGACCTTGGCGTTCAGGGGCCGCGGGTTCTTGTCCGAGAGGATGTAGATGGCCTTGACGTGGCTCTGCGGCGTCATGGGCGACTTGATCTCGATCGCCACCGGGACGTTGCCGCCGTCCTCGGCGATGAGGGGAGCCTCGAAGGTCATGACCGCCGATCCGTCGCGGACGGGGCGGCCGGCGAAGAGCCGCTTCAGGGTCGCCTCCACGGGCTCCTCGGGGGCGAGGTTGGCGAGAAAGCCCTGGGCCTCCGCCTCATCCCACGGCCACGCGCATGCCACGCCCGCCGCCGCCGCGGCCGCCAGCAGCTCCCGCCGGGTCACTCGAGGGTCGGCCATGGCTCAATCATGCCGCGACGGCGCGCCAATTCAAGGGTCACGGCTCCAGACGATACGTCGAGGCGTCGGGCTTGAACGCCCGCGGCAGCCACAGGGGCCGCCGGAGCCCGCCGGGGCCCGGCGCGGGACGCGCGAGGGCCAGCCATTGCCGGTACACCTCGTGCGCCCGATTGGTGTCGACGAACACGTCGCCGTAGCGATCGCCGGCCGCCGGCCGGCCCACGCGCACCTTCTGATGCCAGCAGTGCTGACCGCTCACGGGGTCCGGATGCACGGGAAAGGTCAGGTTCTGGTGGACGCCGGGATCCTCCCACCACACGCGGGCGGAGTCCGGATCCGCGCTCTCGAAGGGCCGGACTCCGTGGACGTGGCGCATCCGCCACTGCCCGGGCGCCTGCGGCTCGAGGTCGACGAGCGCCGTCGACCAGCGCTCGCCGCCCATCTCCTCGCGAAGCCGCCACCGGCCGAGGTGATGCGAGCAGGCGACGATCCCGGGGCGGATGGACTCGGTGACCCAGACCTTGTCCACGAAGTAGCCGATCTCCGTCTCGACCTTGAGAAGATCTCCCGTGGCCACGCCGAACCGCGCGGCGTCCTCCGGGTGAAGCCAGAGCGGATTGTTGTGCGAGATCTCGTAGAGCCACTTGGCGTTGCCCGAGCGCGAGTGGATGAGCGTGGGCAGCCTGAAGGTCGGGAGGAGCAGCATCTCGCCCCGCGCCCGATCGATCTGGGACCAGTGGACGTGGCTCCGCGCATAGGTGGGCACGGCGTGCTCGGGCCACTTCCAGTCCTTGAGCGTCGGCGAGTAGAACTCGAGCTTGCGCGAGGGCGTGGGGAAGCCGGCGCGGAGCTGGCCGTCGACGAGAACGCCGATGCCCGCCCCGCTCTTCGCGGCCACGCGCGTCACCGGGTCCACCGCCGCGCCTTCGCGCTCGGCCTCAGACAAGGGCGTCTCGTGCGTGCGATAGACGTGGTCGGCGATCAGGAACGCGCCGTACTTGCGCATGTACGCGAGCGGCGTCAGCCCCTGCTCCCTGGCGGCCTCGGGCAGACCGGGCACGCTGTGCTCGAAGATCCACCGGTAGAGCTCCTCGACCCGCAGCTTCTCGCCGGACCGGTACGGCGACTCGAAGTACTTGCGGATGCCGAGGGCGCCGTCGGGATCGATGCGCCACGAGAGCTCGATCCAGAACTCGTCTTCCTCCCACACCTGCCCCAGCCCCGCCGCCTCGTGCGCCTCCCAGGTCGAGTCGAAGACCTTGCCCTGACGCTCGAGGGCCACGCGCAGCACGGGCTGGCGGAATCCGATCCAGCGCGCCGCGTGCGTCTCCTGGCTCATGAGGTCGTGCCGCTCCGAGGCGTGGCCCATGGGCAACACGTAGTCGGAGAACCAAGCCGTCTCGCTCCAGATCGGAGTGAGGCAGGCGTGGCGCTCGACCTTGGCTTCGTCCGTCAGCATCTCGATCCACGACATCCCGTCGGGATTGGTCCACACGGGGTTGTAGACGCGAGTGAAGTACATGGCGAGCTTGCCCCGGCCTTCCTTGAGGAAGTGCGGCAGGAGAAAGCTCATCTCGAAGAAGGCCAGCGGGTACTCGCGCGGCATGAGGAGCTCGCTCCACACCTTGGCGGGCGGCGGCATCATGGGTGGGGCGGGCACGGCCTTGTTCCAGGCGCTCGGGGCGGTGCCGCCCGGCGAGGCGACGGCGCCCATGAGGACGACCACCAGCTCGAGAGCGCGCGCGACCTCCCAGCCGAAGAGGTTGCCCGCCGAGGCATTGCGCCAGACGTGGCTCGAGAGGGCGCCTCCGCACCGGCCGATCTCGCGCGCCACCTCCTCGATGCGGGCGGCGGGCACCCCGGTCTCCGTCTCCGCGAACTGCGGCGTGTAGGGCGCGTAGATCCCCTCGAGCGCTCCTTCGAACTCCTTGAACTCTACGGGCGCGCCGGGGCGCTCCCGGATCAGGTATTCCTCCCAGTTGACCCAGCGGCGCACGAACTCCCGGTCCCAGGTGCCGTCGCGGAGCAGGATGTGCACGAAGGCCAGGAGCAGGGCGGCTTCCGTTCCCGGCCACGGCGAGAGCCAGTAGTCGGCCATGGAGGCGGTATTGCTCAAGCGCGTGTCCACCACGCACACCTTGGCGCCCGCCATCTTGCCCTCGATGATCCGCTGGGCGTGCGGGTTGAAGTAGTGCCCCGCCTCGAGGTGAGAGGACAGCAGCAGGATGAAGCGCGCCTTGCCATGATCGGGCGAGGGCCGATCGAAGCCGTGCCAGAAGGCGTAGCCCGCCCGTGCCGAGGCCGAGCAGACGTTGGTGTGGCTGTTGTGGCCGTCGATGCCCCAGGCGTGGAAGACGCGCTGGAGGTAGACGAGCTCGTGCCCGGGCCGGCCCAGGTGGTACATGATCTCCTTCTGCCGGCCCTCCACGAGCGCCTTGCGGATGCGCCCGCCGATGTCGTCCAGGACCTCGTTCCACGTCACGCGCTCCCACTGCCCCTCGCCGCGCTTCCCGGATCGCTTGAGGGGATACAGGATGCGCTCTGGATCCTGGACTTGATTCAACGTCGCCGGCCCCTTGGCGCAATTGCGTCCGCGGCTGCCGGGATGCTCGGGGTTGCCCTCGAACTTCTGGATCTTGAGCGTCTGCTTGTCGACATAGGCCAGGAGACCGCAGCCCGCCTCGCAGTTGAAGCAGATGGTGGGAATGAGCGAGTAGCGGCGCGGGACGCGCCTGGGCCAGGCCTTGGCGTCGTACTCCTCCCAGTCGTCCCAGCGCATGACGGGCGGATAGCGGTTGAGCCCCGAGGCCGGCGGGTCGAGGTCGCGCGCGTGGGGGTGAAGGGGATCGGCCGTCTTGTCGGTCATCAGGGCCTCACGAGAGCGGCAGCGCCTGGCCCGCGCGCACCCAGAGATCTTCCCAGAGCCAGAGCCCGCCCAGCGCGAGCGCCGCTGCGGCCACCGACGCCGTCGGCGACGAGGGAATCAGGAGCAGTGCCCACGGCAGAGCGATTCCGCACCCCGCCACGCCGATCCAGAACGGCAGCCGCAGGCGACCGTGGGTCAGAACCTTCGCCGACCGCGCCGAGTCCTGGGTCGCGTGCAGGCTGAACAGCTCCGCAAGCAGGACCATGCCTTCCACGGCGAGCAACACCCAGAGAGTCAGCGCGAGCTCTCTCGCCACCCACTCGGGGCTGCCCGTGGCCCGAGCGGCCAGCAACAGGCTCGCCGCTCCCGCGAGAAGCGCCGCCACGAGGAGATGAGGCAACAGGAGCGGGCTCTGCCAGAAATCGCGCCCCTCGGCCTGACCGAAGAGGAAGGCGCTATAGCCTGCCGCGGCCGCCGCCAGTGGGACCATGGGCCAGGCAAGCGACCGTAAGAGGGCGGTATTCCCCTGCCAGCCCGCCAGGAGCCAGAGCGCGCCCAGTGCACCCTGAGCCACGAGTATCCATCCGCCCCATACGAGCCATGACCGCCAGTTGGGCATGAAGAGCAGGTAGAGGAAACGCTCGGGGCGCTTCAGGTCAAGAACGAGGAGGGCCGTCGTCAACGCGAGAAAGACGAGGCCGATAAGCGGTGTGGCCCGCGCGGTCAGGGCGCCCCCGGACGCCAGGCCGCTCGCCAGCCCGAGGGCGGCGAGCAGGAAGACACCGGCCGCGATGGACTTGGTCCACAGGTACGTCGACACCTTCCAGCCCCAGGGGCGCTCGGGATGGGCGACGTCGTAGACGGTTCGGGCCATGCGCAGGAGGTCCACGCTCTCGTGGCCGCTCGTGGCCGCCGGCGCGAAGTCCGCGACGTTCGACTGGCCCGGCGTGGGAATGCGGCTGCCCTCCGCGAAGGCGTAGCGCCCGCCCCGCTCCTGCATGGCCGGCGTCAGCGAGGCCTCGTCGGCGCCGAGGTAGAAGAGCTTGGGCTGCGTCCCCTGCTCGGGCTTGCGCACGGCCACCTGCTGCGAGGCCACGAGGCGCGCGATCAGCGAGTTGGGATCGTCCAGATCGCCCGGCACGATCGCCTGCACGGGGCACACGATGACGCAGGCGGGCTCGAGGTCGACCTCGATCCGGTGCGCGCAGTAGTGGCACTTGGCCGCCGTTTGCGTCTCGGGATCGATGTAGAGCGCGTCGTAGGGGCAGGCCTGCATGCACGACTTGCAGCCGATGCAACGGTCGCCGTCGAAATCCACGATGCCGTCGGGCCGCCGGTACAGCGCCACCGTGGGGCAGATGGTCACGCACGGCGCGTTGTCGCAGTGATTGCAGCGCATGACGGAGAAGTAGCGCCGCGTATCCGGGAACGTCCCCTTCTCGATGTACTTGACCCAGGTGCGGTTGACTCCGAGCGGCACCTGGTTCTCTTCCTTGCAGGCGACCGTACAGGCGTGGCAGCCAATGCACTTCCGCTGGTCGATCACGAAACCGTAACGCATCTTATCTCAGCACTCGCCTCGCCGGGCTCGTCGCCTGCGGCTCCTCGGCCCCGTCTCAGCTCGAAATGCCACACACGCGTGGCAGCCAATGCACTTCCGCTGGTCGATCACGAAACCGTAGCGCATGCGGGGCAGATGATAGCCCGGTTCGGCGCCGGGCTACAGGGCTTTGATGATGAGGCGGAGCCCGACGAAGGCCAGGGCCAGGACCAGCGCCCGGATGATCCAGGCCCCATGCATGCGCTGGGCGAGTCTGGCTCCGACCTGCGCCCCGACCGCGACGCCCACCGCCAGAGGCACGATGCGCGGGGCCGAACCGGTGAGCGTGCCGGTGAGCAGGTGGACCGTGGAGCCGACGAAGCTCATCACGGTGAGCGTGAATTGAGAGGTCGCCGCCGCGACGTGCACGGGGAAGCTGAGCAGGTTGACCATGACGGGCACGTGGATGAACCCGCCCCCGATGCCCAGGAGGCTCGACAGGAAACCGATGACGACACTCACCCCCGCGCCCAGGAGCGCGTTATAGCTCCACGCGTGCACGCTCCCGTCCGGGGCAACCATGCGACGGTTGAGGCGAAAACGCCCGCGGTAGTCGCGCGCGGGGCCGGAAGGCCGCACCATGAGAAAGATCGAGATCCCGATGAGGATGGCGCCGACGAGAAAATCGAAAGGTCGGCGAGGAATGAGGGCGGTTGTCAGCGCGCCGACAATGGCGCCGGGAATCGTCGCCGCGGACAGGAGCAATCCGGAGGCATAGTCCACACGCTTCAGTCGCGCGTACGCGATCGTGCCCGAGAGGGCATTGACGAAGACGACGGCGAGGGAGACGCTCGCGATCGACTCGGGGCTGTCGCGGGGGTAGAGCAGCAGAAGCAGCGGAAGAAGGATGAAGCCCCCACCGGCGCCGATGATCGTGCCGTAGGCACCGATCACCAGCCCGAGCGGGGCCAGCCAGAGCCATTCGGGCACGAGTGGAGAGATCCTCCCGCCCGATTCTGCCACGGATCCCCGGGCGCGCGGCAACCTCTCTGGCTAGCGGCCTGTTCTAGCGGAGCGACGAGTAGTAAGCCGCCAGATCGGGGAACTGGCTGTCCGGCGTAATCCGCATGATCGCCTTCTTGGCCGAGAGCAGCGCTTCGCTCGGCTCGCGTGTGTCTATCTTGAAAAGCAGCATCTGCTGAGCCAGGTAGCCGGCCGGCTGACCGGCCAGCGGAGGGACCAGGCGCGCGACGTCGGCGCGGCCGTCCGGCCCGTGGCAGGCCATGCACGGGGTGGACGCCACGCGGCCGCGTGCAATCGACTCGGGCGCGACGCGCAAGGGCGTGGGCTCGCGCTTCTGGGCGGCGAAGAAGCCCGCGATCGACTCGAGGCCGAGGAACTGCACCTGCTTGGCATAGGGCTCCATCTCGGGTGACGGGCGCTTGCCCGTCGCGTAGCTCTCGATCTGTCGCTTGAAGTAGGCGGCGTCGAGGCCGGCGATGATGGGCTGCATGTCCGACTTGCTGTTGCCGTTGACCCCGTGACAGGCCCCGCACGTGATGACCTTGGCGAAGGCGGGGTCGTCGAGCGGTCCCGCGGCCTCCGCCGCGCCGAGGGCGGCGACGAGCGCGAGCGTCGCTATCGCGAGCGAGATCATGATTTTCGAGATGAGGGGCGGCCGAGCTGCCGCAGGCACGAGCGCCCCGAGACGAGTGCTTGAACAGGTCCGAGTCGTCATGGCCGCCACTCCCCCTACGACAGCATGTCGGCCCAGATGCTCTGCCGCCAGCCCTCGGCCCGCTGGGCGACGGACGCGCTCTGCGCCGGCGTGAGCTTCTGCTCGATCTGGACCACCTTGCCGTTCTCGATCTTGTAGGCGTTGACCACCGCGATGGCCTCGCGATCGCTGACCCAGCTATAGCAGGTGTTGCCCGGCGGCATGATGGGCACGGTCTGGCCGTTGAGCAGGCTGACGATGCTGAGGGCCGCCGCCTTGCCCATGTTGTTCGCCACGTTGCCGGACTTCGGGACGGGCAGGCCGATGGTGGCGTCGCCCACCACGTGAATGCCCTTCTGCTTCGCCGACTCGTAGGTGACGTGGTCGACCTCGCACCAGCGCTTGTCCGCGCCCACGAGATCGGCCTGCACCGCGATCGCCCCCGCGCGCTGGGGCGGAATCAGATTGAGCACGTCGTACTTGACCTTGTCGAAGTCGGTGCGCACCTCGCGGGTCGAGGTGTCGATGCCGGTGACCTTGTTCGACGCGCGATAGTCGATGTTGGGATAAGCCTGCCAGGCCGCGCGGAAGAGCGCGGTCTTGGACACGATGTTCTGGTTGGCGTCCAGCACGATCACCTTGCTCTTGGGCTTGTTGGTCTTCAGATACCAGGCGACCTGGCAGATGCGCTCGTAGGGTCCCGGCGGGCATCGGTAGGCGACGGGCGGGACCGTCAAGACGAAGTTTCCGCCGTCGGGCATGGCCTGGATCTGCCGGGCCAGCTCGACCGTCTGCGGCCCCGCCTTCCAGGCGTGCAGCACGGTGTCCTTGACGGCGGGCAGTCCTTCGATCTGCTCCCACTGGAAATCGATGCCGGGCGAGACGACGAGCCGGTCGTAGGCGAGATAGCCTTCGCCCACGCGCACGCGCTTGGCGTCCGGCTCGATGGCCGTGACCGACTCGTGGATGAACTTGACGCCGCGGCGCCGGAGCCCGTCGTAGGGCTGGGTCAGGCTCTCGATCGTGCGGAGCCCGCTCAGGACGAGGTTGCTGAACGGACAGGAGACGAACTCCTTGTTCGGCTCGATCAAGTACACCTCGATCGAGGGATCGGCCATGCGGACATAGCGGGCGGCCGTCGCGCCGCCCCAGCCGCCGCCTATCACGACCACGCGGCGACCGCTCTTGGGCGCGAAGTCGCCCTTCATGCTGGCGGCACAGCCAGCGAGGCCGCCGGCCAGCCCGAGGCCGAGGCCAAGCGAAGAGGACCGGAGGAACTGCCTGCGCGTCACGCCTTTCATAGGCCTTGCCTCCGTGGATTCACGACTTCTTGACCGGAATCGCGAGGAACATACAAGGCCCCGCACAGCCTGTCAAACTCTTTCGGGCTTGTCTCCGAGCAAGGGCAGGAGCGGGGCGAGACCGGGAAAGATGAAGTCCGGCGGGGGAACCGTGGGACGCAGGGCGAGGCCGCGGCGATTGATCCAGGCGATCGTCAATCCGAGCGGCTTGCCGCCCACGAGGTCGGTCAGCTGCGACTGTCCCGAGTGGAGGATCTCCTCGATGCCGACGCCGGCGCGGTCGATGAGATACCGGAAGAGGCGGCCGTCCGGCTTGTAGCCGCGCGCGCGCTCGGCCGTGCACACGAGATCGAAGTCGCGGCCCAGCTTGGTGGCGGCGAGGAGGTCGTCGTCGATGTTGGAGACGAGGGCGAGCCGGGTCCGCCGCCCGAGGATCTCGAGTGTGGGCAGGACATCCGGATAGAGCTCGAAGCGCGGATAGACGTCGAAGTACCTCTGGATCAGGCCGCCGTCGCCGCCCGGGACGCCGAAGCGCTCGAACGTCTCTTCCAGGGAGAGCCGGCAGATCTCCTTGTACGGGCGGTAGGGCTCCCAGTAGTGCGCGATGTTGCGCTCCTCCCAGTGAGTCCAGAAGGCATCCGCGGCCACGTGAGCGGCGCCGGCATCCTCGAGGATCGATCGGAACGCGGCGTCCTGGCCGGAGGGCGTGTCGACGAGGGTGCCGAAGACGTCGAAGGACAGAAGCCGAGGGCGCACAAGCCCTAGCGGGCGATGGCCTGGCGAACCGTGGCCAGGACGCGGTCGGGATCACCCTCGAGGTGAATGGGAGGGGGAAGCGGGGGCGGCGGATTCTTGATCCCCGCCCCTGTGAGCACGAGCACGACGCGCGTCCCGGAGTCGACCTCGCCCGCTTCCTTCATGAGACAGAGCGCGGCCAGCGTCGCCGCCGCTTCAGGCCCCGTCCATATCCCTTCGACCCGGCCCAGGAGCTTCTGCGCCTCGAGGATGGCGGCTTCGCTGACCGGCTGCGGGTGGCCGCCGGTCTCCCGGAGGATCTTGAGCATCTGCCGTCCCGCGAATGGGCCGGGGACCCGCAGGCCGGGGGCGTCGGTGACGGGATTCTCCCACGGCGTGGTGGTCTCGGCCTTGTCTTCCCAGGCCTTGACGAGCGGGGCGCATCCCTCGGCCTGGACGGCGATGAAGCGCGGCTGGCTCGCCTTGATCCATCCCATGGCGGCCAGCTCCTCGTAGGCCTTGTGGATCCCCACGAGGCCGGTGCCGCCGCCCGTCGGGTACATGAGCACATCGGGCGTCTGCCAGTCGAGCTGCTCGGCGAGCTCGAGTCCCATGGTCTTCTTGCCCTCGAGGCGATAGGGCTCCTTGAGGGTGGCGAGGTCGAACCATCCGAGGGTGGGCGCGATCCCCGCGATGACCCGGCCCGCCGTCGCGATGGTGCCCTCGACGGTGAAGACGTGCGCGCCCGCGATGATGGCCTCCGCCACCGCGGCCTGCGGCGTGTCGCGCGGAACGACGACCACGACGGGAATGCCCCCGCGCGCGCCGTAGACGGCGGCTGCGCCTCCCGCGTTGCCCGCCGAGGGAATCATGAGCCCCTTGACGCCCAGCGTGCGCGCCTTGGTCAGAGCCAAGCCGAGGCCGCGCGCCTTGAAGGAGCCCGTGGGGTTCTGGCCCTCGTCCTTGGCAAAGAGATGCCGCATCCCCAGGTGTCGGCCCAGCCGCGGCAGGGGCAAGAACGGCGTGCCCCCCTCGCCCAGGGTGATGGGCTCCTCACCCGCGTCGAGCGGGGTCAGCTCGCGGAATCGGTACATCCCGGGGGGACGGCGGAGGAGATCGTCCTTGCTGACAGAGGCGGCGACCCTGGGCAGGTCGTAGCGGACGGCCAGCATCTGGCCGCAGGCCGCGCACACGGTGAGGAGGCGGCCGGCCTCGTGGCGGCGGCCGCAGACGGTGCACTCGATGTGGGAGACGAAGCTGCGGTTAATGAGCCTTCTCTTTCTCGGCCTTCGCGGCAGCGACGACCTTGTCCGCGAGGTGGGCGGGCACTTCCTCGTAGTGCGAGAACTCCATGGAGTAGGTCCCGCGGCCGCCCGTCATGGAGCGGAGGGAAGACTCGTAGGTCAGCATCTCGGGCATGGGCGCCTGCGCCCGCACGGAGACGATCTCGCCGTCCGGCTCCATGCCCACGATGCGCCCGCGGCGGCCGTTGAGGTCGCCGATGACATCCCCCGCGTTGTCGGAGCGACGTCGTGATAGGAGCCGTCGTAGAGCGTCACCCGCAGATCCACCACGGGATACCCCGCGAAGATGCCGCGCTTCATGCAATCGCGCACGCCCTTCTCCACGGACGGGATGAAGTTGCGCGGCACCGCGCCCCCGAAGATGTCGTCCACGAACTCGAAGCCGCCGCCACGCTGGAGCGGCTCCACCTTGAGCCACACGTCGCCGTACTGTCCCCGGCCGCCCGTCTGCTTCTTGTACTTGCCCTGGACCTCCGCGCGTCCCTTGACCGTCTCCTTGTACGGAATGCGCGGGGGCAGGAGGTTGACGTCCACGTTGTACTTGCGCTTCATCCGCTCCACCACCGTCTCCACGTGGAGCTGGCCCATGCCGGAGACGAGGAGCTGCTTCGTCTCGGGATCGTAGTGGTGATGCAGCGTCGGGTCCTCCTCAGCCATGCGGTGCAGCGCCGTGGAGATCTTGTCCTCGTCGCCGCGGCTCTTGGGCTGGATGGCGAAGGAGATGGAGGGCTCGGGAAAGGTGATGGCGGGCAGGATGACGGGCTGGCTTTCATCGCAGAGCGTGTCGCCCGTCAGGGTGTCCTTGAGCTTGGCGACCACGCCGATCTCCCCGGGGCCGAGCGACTCCACGGCCTTCTGGGTCTTGCCCATGAGATGGCCGAGATGCCCGATGCGCTCCTTCCCCCCGCGCGTGGCGTTGAGCACCTGGCTGTCCGCCTTGAAGGTGCCGGAGTAGACGCGGAAGAGGGACAGCTTGCCCACGTGCGGATCCGCGATGGTCTTGAAGACGACCGCGGAGAGCGGCGCCTTGGGGTCCCCGGCGCGCGTGACGGCTTGCTTCGTTCGGGGATCGGTGCCCTCCACCGCGCCCAGGTCGGCGGGCGAGGGAAACTCCTTGACGATGAGGTCCATGAGGGGCTGGATGCCCAGGCCCTTGGTGGAGGAGGCGGCGAGGACGGGCACGAGGGTTCCCGATCCGACGGCCTTGCCGAGCGCTCCGAGCATCTCCTCCTCGCCGATGCCGCCCTCCTCGAGGTACTTGGAGAGGAGGTCGTCGTCCGTTTCCGCCACCGCCTCGATGAGCTTCTCCCGCCACGTCTTCGCGTCGTCCATGACCTCGCCGGGGATGTCCGCCTCCTTCACCTTGCCGTCGGCGGCGACGAGGGCCTTCATGGCCACGAGATCGACGACGCCGGCAAAGCCGGACTCCGATCCCACGGGGATCTGGAGCGGGCACAGGCGTCCCTTGAGGCGCTTCTGGAGGGACTCGAGGGTGCGGAAGAAGTCGGCGCGCTCGCGGTCGAGACGGTTGATCACGATGGCCCGGGGCAGCCCGTACTCGTTGGCGTACTTCCAGACCTTCTCCGTCTGCACCTGCACGCCGGCCACCGCATCCACGACGATGACGGCCGCGCTCGCCGCGCGCAGTCCCGCCCGCGCGTCGGCCACGAAGTCGCCGTATCCGGGGGTGTCGATCAGGTTGAGGCGGTGGCCCTTCCAGTCGCAGAAGGCGACGGAGGTGCCGAGCGAGATCTTGCGCTTGATCTCGTCGGGGTCGAAGTCGGTGGTGGTGGTGCCGTCATCGACCTTGCCGAGCCGGTTGACGGCGCCGGCCGCGAAGAGGATGCCTTCCACCAGAGATGTCTTGCCGACTCCGCCGTGCCCCGCGAAGCCCACGTTGCGAATCTTAGAGATGTCCGTCGCCATGCCTGCCTCCCCTCGGCCCCATCGCGTAGGGAAACTTCGACTGCAGGAGAAAGGACGATGTGAAGAGGGATGCTACCACAGCGTTACGGAGTGTTCCAGCACGTTGAGGGAAAAGAGAGGGGCGCCGGCATGCTCGATGCCCGCCGAGAGCACGCGTGCGCGAAGAGGGGGAGTGCGGGGGCCATTCGAGGCCGCCGCAGACAAATGAATGTGTGGAACCGCTCGCTCGGACCGTCTCTTGTATCGGCCGGCTACGGGCGGACGACTTTGTTCGCGAGCACGCCGATCTTCTCGACCTCGGCCTCCATGCGGTCCCCGGCCTTGAGGAAGCTGCCGGTGGCGGCGCCCACGCCGTCCGGCGTGCCGGTGGCGATGATGTCCGCGGGGAGCACCGTCATGCCGCGCGAGAGGACCTCGATGCACTGATCCACCGGGAAGATCATCTTGGAGGTGTGGCTGGACTGACGCACCTGTCCGTTGACGCGCATGGAGATGCTCAGGGCCTGCGGGTCCGGGATCTCGTCCGCGGTGACGAGGACGGGCCCCATGGGGCAGAAGGTGTCGAGTGACTTGCCCTTGAACCACTGCGTGTGCCGCTTCTGGAGGTCGCGGGCCGTCACGTCGTTGATCACCGTGTAGCCGAAGACGTGCTTGAGGGCATCGGGACGGCTGATGTCCCGGCCGGCGGTGCCCAGGACCACGGCCAGCTCGACCTCGTAGTCGAGCTCCGTGGTGATCGCGTGATGGACCACGTCGTCCCCCGGGCCGACCACCGAGGTGCCGGGCTTGGTGAAGTAGACGGGATGCTCGGGCACGGCGGCGCCGCGCTCCGCCGCGTGGTCGGCATAGTTGCGGCCCAGGCAGAACACGTTGCGCGCGGGGTGCTGGATGGGCGCGAGGAGACGCACGCGCTTGAGCGGATAGGCGAGCTTGCGCCCGGCGAGGTCTTCAATGGCCTGCTGGTCCACGAGGCGCTTGCCATAGTCCCAGGCCTCGCGGCCGAGGGCCCAGGCCGGCTCGCCCCCCTGCACGAGCTCGAGCAGGCTCCTCGGGAAGCCTCCACGCCCGCGCCGCACGGCGCCGCGCTGGGCGGCCAGCTCCTTGGCGAGGCCGGCCAGATCCAGCACCGCCTCGTGCCACACCGCGCCCACCTTGGGCTCGCCGCGACCCCGGCGGAAGGTCACCAGCTGCATGCTACTGGCTCCCCGCGGCGACGCCGCTCCGCTGAGGCAAGGTCTTGCCGCCCTGACGGGCGATGTCTTCCAGCTCTCGCGGCAGCCCGAAGCGCACGTCCTCCTCGACGACATGGACCTCGCGCACGGCGACCCGGCCCGCCTGCTGGAGCGCCTGGACCACCTCAGTGACCAGAAACTCCGGGGTGGAGGCCCCCGCCGTGACGCCCACGCGCTGGGAGCCCGCCAGCCATTCGGTCTTGATGTCGTTCTTGTCGTTGATGAGGTACGAGGGCGTGCCCATGACGGTCGACACCTCGACGAGCCGGTTCGCGTTGGAGCTGTTGGCGGCGCCGATGACGAGCAGGACATCGACTTCCCCCGCCACCGTCTTGGCCGAGGCCTGGCGATTCTGCGTGGCGTAGCAGATGTCGTCCTTGGCAGGGCCCGCGATCTTGGGAAAGCGCCGGCGCAGCGCCTCGATGCAGTCGCGGGTATCGTCGACGCTGAGCGTGGTCTGGGTCAGGTAGGCAACCTTGTCGGGGTCGGGGATCTGGAGCCTGTCCACTTCCTCGGGATGGGCGATGAGGAACATGCGCTCGGGCGCCTCTCCCATGGTGCCCACCACCTCGTCGTGGTCGGCGTGGCCGACGAGCACGATGCTGTACCCCTCGCGCGCGTAGCGGATGGCCTCCAGGTGCACCTTGGTCACGAGCGGACAGGTGGCGTCGATCACCCGCAGCCCGCGCCGCCGCGCCTCCTGGCGCACGGCCGGGGAGACGCCGTGCGCGCTGAAGATCACCGTGGCGTCGTCGGGCACCTCGTCGAGCTCGTCCACGAAGTGGGCGCCCTTGGCCCGGAGGGCCTCGACGACATGCCGGTTGTGCACGATCTCGCGGCGCACGTAGACAGGCGGCGGGCAGACCTGGAGGGCCAGCTCCACGATGTCGATGGCGCGATCCACGCCGGCGCAGAAGCCGCGCGGCCCTGCGAGCACGATTTCCTGGAGGGGGATGGTGGCCATATGCCCTCAGTCTACTTGAAGTACCAGGTCAGTCCCACGATACCGCTATCCGAGTTGAAGCCGCGGTTCTTCTTGTACAGGTGCCCGTTGGAGATGTGCTGGAAGCGGTAACCGACATTGACGGCCAGTCCCGGCGTGATGAAGTAGGAGACGCCGAGACCCGCTTCGAGGACGTACGTGAAGGGCGAGTCGATCTCCAGCACCTTGAGGTCGGTGCCCGCGGCCCCCGCCGTGCCTTCGAGGTACGGGACGAAGCGCCCGACCGAGAGTCCCAGCAGGTGATAGCGGAAGGCCAGCTTCAGGCCTTCGGCCGTCGCCTCCTTCGGACCGAGATAGTACTGAAACCAGCCCTCGAGGCCGGTCTCGAAAGCCCCGTGAAGGATGCTGGGGCCGAACGGCTCGAAGAAGAAATACGAGAGCCGGGGATTGAAGTTGACGAAGGAGATGCCCGAGAGCCGTCCGTGGTTCTCGACATTGTTCTGGGCCCCCCCGCCGAAGGACAGCCCGATCGCCTTGGTCCCCTGGGCAAACTCCTGCTCGGCGTCGAAGGCGGCCGCCCCCACGGGCGCCGTGGCCACCGCGAGCAAGAGCAGGAGCAGACCCAGCGCGCAGCGTCTCGTCATGGCTCTATCAGTACCTTGAGCGCCTCTCCGCGCTCCATCAGCCCTAGGGCCTCACGGACTCGCTCGAGGCCCATGGTGTGAGTGACAAGACCGTCGGGCACCAGGCTCTCGGACTCGAGGAGCCCGACGGCCTGACGGATCAGAGCCGGCGTATGGTGAAATGCCCCGACCAGTGTCAGCTCCTCGTAATGCGCCCGCCGTGTGTCCACTGCGATGGTCGTGCCCGGGGCGCAACCGCCAAAGAATACCACGGTCCCGCCGCGCCCCACAGAAGCCACGGCCTGCTCCCAGACCTCCGGGCGCCCCGTCGCGTCGATCACGACCTCGGGGCCCCGACCGCTTGTCATGTCGCGCAGTTGGCCCACCAGATCATGGGTCAGCGAGCTGTCGACACACTCGGCCAGACCCAGCTCCCGCACCCGCTCGAGACGCCAGCCGGGCTTGCCTACGAGGACGACCCTGGCCTTGCGCTGTGCGGCCGACAGGGCGAGGAGACAGCCGAGGGGCCCATGACCAATCACCGCCACCGTCATGCCCGCCTCCACCCTTCCCCGCTCGACGCCGAGGAGCGCGCAGGCCAGCGGCTCGGCAAAGGCCGCGCGGCGCGCGGGCAAGCTCGCGCCCAGGCGCACGACATTGGTGGCGCAGAGCCGGGGCGGCAAGGCGACGAATTCGCCGTAGGCGCCGTTGACGAAGAGGAGGTCCTCGCACAGATTGTGGCGGCCTTCCCGACAGAAGCGGCACTGGCCACAGGGCGCCGAATTGGCGGCGACCACGCGGTCTCCCTCCCGCACTCCGGCCGCGCCCGATCCCACGCGCGTCACCGTGCCAGCAAACTCGTGGCCGAAGACGGTGGGAACGTGAGGAATCATCACGGGGTGGCCGCGGCGCAGCACCTTGACGTCCGTCCCGCACGTGAGGGCGGCCTCGATCCTGACGACGATCCCCCCGGCCTCCGGCTCGGGAATCGGGAGGTCTTCGAAGCGGAGATCTCCCGGTCCATGGAAGACCTGCGCCCTCATGGCGTGACGTACACCTTCACGGCTTCGTGGCGCCGCATCAGCTCGACCCCCCGGGCCAGCTCGCCGAGGGGCAGTCGGTGGGTGATGAGCCCGTCGACGCGGATCCGGCCCGTGGCGAGCGCGTCGAAGGCCTCGCGAAGCTCGGTCGGCGATGACGAGTACGTCGAGGAGATGGTCAGCTCGCGGTGGTAGAGATCGGCGAGGGGCAGGGGCAGCGCCGCCCCATCGCCTCCCGCGAAATAGTGGACGTGGCCGCCATCGCGGAGGCGCGCGGCCACCCAAGGGAGGAGCGATCCCCCGCCCGCCGTGAGCATGGCCACGTCCGCTCCCCGGCCTTCTGTCGCCTCACTCAGGGCGGCGTCCAGCTCCGCATCGACGTCGAAGACCCGCGCGCCCGCGGCGCGGCCGAGCGCGCGACGGCCGGCCACGAGATCGGCGCCGAAGACGGCTGTTCCCGCGAGCGCGAAGGCCTGGCTGAGCAGGCAGCCGATGGAGCCCAGCCCGATGACGAGCGCGGCGTCGCCCGCCACCGCGCCGGAGCGCTTGACCGCGCGCAGGCAACAGGCCAGAGGCTCGACGAACGACGCCGTCTCGTCGCTCATGCCGGGGGGAAGGGCGAAGGTCGCGTGCTCGACATTGGGGGCGGGCACCCGGCAGAGCTCCGCGAAGCCGCCGGGGTCGAGATTGATGCGCTTGAAGGCGCGGCACATGGACGCGCTGCCGCGCCGGCAGTAGTGGCAGCGGAAGCAGGGCACGTGATGTGCCACGACCACGCGCTGGCCGACGCTGAATCTCGTGACGGCGGCGCCCACCGCGATCACCTCGCCCACCACCTCGTGGCCGAAGACGGCGGGCGCCCGCGTGTCGGGGCTCAGGATCTTCAGGATGTCCGAGCCGCAGAGGCCACAGCCGCGCACCCGCACGAGCAGCTCGCCCGCCCCCGCGACGGGCTCGGGCCAGTCGCGCAGCTCGAGGTCGCCCGGCCCCCCGTACACCGCCGCCTTCACGCCTGACGATCCCCCCAGCGCGAGCGGGTCCAGCAGCGCAGGGCGATGCCGAGCTTCTTCGGGGTCGGCACGCTCACGCGCTCGCCGAAGACCCGGTAGCGCCGCCGCTCCATGGCCTGGAGCAGTGCGAAATACGTCCGGCCCATGATCTCGGCCGCGAAGAGGGTCCGCGCGTCGGAGCGGGGCAGGGCCGCCCACGCGCGCTCGTAGTACGTGCGCGCGCGCGCGGCCTGGGCGGTCATCAGCTCGACGAACTCGGGCGTGTACCGTCCCGCGGCGAGGTCGTCGGCCTTGACGCCGAAGCTCCGCAGGTCCTCCTGCGGCACGTAGACGCGCCCGGCGCGGGCGTCCGGCTGCACGTCGCGCATGATGTTGGTGAGCTGGAGGGCCACCCCGAGATCGACCGCGTACTGGCGCGCCCGGGTGTCCGCGTAGCCGAAGATCTCGATGCAGCAGAGCCCGACCGCCGAGGCCACGCGATAGCAATACGGGTAGAGGTCCTCGAAGGTCTCGTACGTCGAGCGCCCGAGGTCCATCTCGACGCCGGCGATGATCTCGAGGAGGGCAGAGCGCGGGATGGGGAAGAGCTTCACGGCCTCCTGCAGTCGCTCGGCCGCCGGGTGCTCGGGCGTGCCCTCGTAGACGCGTCGGATCTCCTCCCGCCAGCGCGCAAGCTCCCCGCGTTGAGCGGCGCGATCCTGTCCCAGATCCACCGCGTCGTCCACGATGCGGCAGAAGGCGTACACGGCGTAGATGGCCTCGCGCTGCGGACGCGGGAGGGTGAGGAAGGCGAAGAAGAAGTTCGAGCGGCTCTTCCGCGTGATCCTCGAGACGAACTTGGTGGCGTTCATGCGGCCTTGGCGGGCCGCGGAGCGTAGCCGCGCTCCACGAACCAGGTGACGGCGTCCCGCAGGGCGTCTTCCGCAGGCGTCTGGGGCAGGCCGAGCTCGCGCACGGCCTTGGCCGCGCTGAAGTACATGCGCTTGCGCGCCATGCGCACGGCATCGAGGGCCACCTCCGGCGCGCCCCCCGTCACCCGCGCCGCGCTCTCCATGCAGAAAGCGGCGAGCCAGGCGACACCGTAAGGGACGCGGAACCGCGGGGCGCGCACGCCCGTGAAGGAGGCAAGGGCGCGGAAGATCTCGATGAGCGCCATGTTCCGATTGCCCAGGACGTACTTCTGCCCCGCCTTGCCGCGATCGCCGGCCAGGATGTGGCCCCGCGCGACGTCGCGCACGTGGACGATGTTCAGCCCGGTGTCGAGCGAGCCCACCATCTTGCCCTTGAGGAAATCCACGATCATCTGCCCCGTGGGCGTCGGCTTGATGTCCCACGGCCCCACGGGCGCCGAGGGATTGACGATGACCACGGGCGCCCCCCGGGCCGCCAGCTCGTCGACCACGCGCTCGGCGAGAAATTTCGACGCCTTGTACGGGCCGACCATGTCCTCGAGGCCGACCGGGGTCGTCTCGTCGCCCGGCGTGCCGTCCCTGGGGATGCCCAGCGCTCCCACGGTGGACGTGTACACGATGCGCTCGGCGCCGGCCTCCACGGCCGCTTCGAGGACGTGGCGGGTGCCGTCGACGTTGGCGCGATAGAGCTCGCGCGAGTCCCGGGCCCACAAACGGTAATCGGCGGCGACGTGATAGACACGTCGCGCGCCCGCCACCGCGGCGCGGAGCGAGTCGCGGTCGAGCAAATCGCCCTCGGCGATCTCGACGCGGCAGCCTTCGAGGGCCCGCCGGTCGCTCCCCGGACGCGCGAGCACGCGCACGGTGCGGCCATCGGCGAGAAGCTCGCGGACGAGATTGGCCCCGACGAACCCGGTCCCCCCCGTGACGAGCGCGTCCATCAGCGGGGCTCGTGCTCGACCGGCGCCCGGTAATCGACTGACCACTGCAGAGCTTCGGCCACCGTCGCGAGGGCTCCCTGAGTGGCGCGCTGGAGCTTCAGCGCCTGCGGCACTATCGCCGGCTGCCTCAGCACGGTCGCCGCCGCGCGAGCCTTGCGCACCCTCCCTTCCGCCGTGAGGAGCGCCGCGAGCTCCGGGGACAGGCTGTCTTCCGCATCATCGGAGACGCCGCGGAGAACGAGGCCGGGGCAGCCCGCCTCCGCGGCGGCCCGCAGGATGAGGGCGGATTCCATGTCGACGGCGACGGCGCCCGTCGCCTCCCGCAGCTTCGC
>QHSC01000262.1:0-6684 GCA_003220345.1 Candidatus Rokuibacteriota bacterium
AGGCCTTGACGCTCCCCCCCTTGCTCTCGTGCCATTCACGATACGCAGCCTTCAGCTTCGCGACGTTGTCCGAGGATGATCCCATGGCTGTCACCTCCAGAAGCGGTCGTGGCCAGAGCGGGCCCGAGCCCCGCGAGCGAGCGGGCGCGATCCTACCACACGCCCCAGGCTCGCGCTTGACGCCGCACGCGAGTATTCTCGACCCGAGACCCAGGAGGGCCCGCCCATGAGATCACTCCGATTCTCCGCCTTCGCGTTGTGCTTCCTTGTGCTCGGCAGCTGCACGTCGGTGGTGCGCAAGCCGCCCCCCGGCACCGCCGACCTGGTTCCGTTCAATACGTTTCTCCAGGGCGTGCGGACGGCGCGGTACGAGGACTACGCGGGCCGCCCGGGGGTGAAGGTTCGCGACCAGGCGGCCTTCGAGGAGATGCGCGGGCACGTGCTGAAGATGTACGACGGGGTGCAGCCCGTGCACACATTCGTCTCCGACGGCGCGCTCTTCGACTGCATCGCCATCGCCTCCCAGCCCGCCGTGCGTCTCCTGGGGCTCACCCGGATCGAGCGTCAGCCGCCCGCCAGCGCGGTCGCGGGTGGCTACGCGGCGGGGAGGACGCCCGGCGACGCGAAGGCGATCGAGTCGCCGCTGCGCCTCGGCCTCAAGGACCCGTACGGCAATCGCATGTCGTGTGTCACGGAGACGATCCCGATGGCGCGCATCACGCTCGAGACGATGACGCGCTTCACCACGCTCGACGACTCCTTCAGCAAGGGCTCGGGCTGGGGAGGGTTGCCGTCGGGCCGGCAGGGGGAGATCGATCCCGGTGGCCGCGACCACCTGTACGCCGTCGCGCGCCAGGATGACCTCACGAACTTCGGCGGCAACTCGTGGCTCAACCTGTGGACCCCCACCGGCGGCTTCACGCTGTCCCAGCAATGGTACGCGGGTGGCGGCAGTGGCGCGGGTCAGCAGACCGTCGAGGGTGGCTGGGTCGTCTTCAAGGAGAAGTTCAACTCCGACAAACCGGTGCTGTTCATCTTCTACACAGCCGATAACTACGGAACGCAGAAGTGCTACAACCTCCTGTGCGGGAAGTTCGTGCAGACGAGCAGCCATCACTACCTCGGCGGGTCCTGGGCGCAGTACAGCGTCGCGGGCGGCACACAGTGGGGTTTCGAGATGCAGTGGAAGCTCTTCCGTGGCAACTGGTGGCTGTTCATCCGGGGCGCGGGGGATTACGAAGCAATCGGATACTACCCGACCTCGATCTTCAATAACGGTCAGATGGCGCGCAACGCCACGCAAATCACGTACGGCGGTGAGACGGCCCCGCCCAAGCCGTATCCGCAGATGGGCAGCGGCGAGCACGCCAGCACGGGCTGGCAGCACGCGGCCTTCCAGAAAGGCATCTTCTATATTCCGCGCGACGAGGACAATGGCACGGGCGTGTGGGCTAGCTTGACCAAGCTGCCCCCGCCGTCCTGCTACAGCATCGAGATCACGCCCAGCAGTGAGGGCGGGAGCTGGGGCACCTACTTCTACTTCGGCGGCCCCGGCGGCAACTGCTGACGGGGTCAGGTCTCACAATCCAACATCTCGGAGCGCGGGCCGCCTACTCGGCCAGCCACATTCCGTCGAGCTGCGCCTCGAGAACGGTGGGATTCCGAATGAAGGCCACCGACGCTGTGCTCGTGGTCGTCGTGGCCATTCTCCTCACGGCCTGCGCGGGCCCGACGCCGACACGCGACGGCGCCACGATCAGCGAGCAAACCGCGCCCCGATTCGCCGTCGGCGGCCCCGACGCCGAGGGGTACGGCGTGCGCGACGGCTATCCGATCGGGGACCGCTCGACGTTCTTCGTCCACCGCTTGTTTTTCGTCGGCTCTCAGAGCCATCTCGACGAGATTTTCGAAGGCCGCGTGATCCGCAAGGCCGTGACGCCGTCGCGCCTCACACGCGTCATGGAGCCGGCGATTCGCTGGGACTTCCAGGGCGAGGCATTCACGCTCGACGACTATCTCGCGCGCAACCCGGCGACCGGGCTTCTGATCGCTCGCGGCGACACCATCTACGTCGAGCGCTATCAGTATGGGCGGAACGATCACCAGCGCTTCACCTCGCATTCGATGGCGAAGACGGTGACGTCGATGCTGATCGGGATCGCGATCGCGGAGGGCCGCATCCGGTCGGTTGACGACATGGCGGCCGTGTACGTGCCCGCGCTCGCCGGCACCGAGTACGGGCGCACCTCCCTCCGCCACCTCCTCCAGATGTCCTCGGGCGTCCGCTTCGTAGAAAACTACTCGGGAACGGACGATCTCACGACACTGGCCGCGAGCACTTTCTTGCAGTGGAGCGATGGCGGAGTTGCCGCGGTGACGCCGTTCAACGAACGGGTGCGGGGGAGCGGCACCCTGTTCGCGTACGCATCCGTCGAGACGCAGGGAGCTATCTCGAGGAGAAGATCTGGCAGCCGATCGGCGCGGAAGCAGACGCGACGTGGCTCGTCGACAGGGAGGGGCAAGAAGCAACGTACTGCTGCCTCAACGCCGTGCTGCGTGATTACGCGCGGCTCGGACTGCTCCTGGCCAAAGACGGCAACTGGCGCGGGCGGCAGGTCATTCCCGCCGCGTGGATCAAGGACGCGACGACGGTGCGCGTGGACCAGCCGCACCTGCGTCCGGGCGTGGTGACGCCGTCCTTCGGTTACGGCTACCAGACGTGGATCTTCGCGGGTGAGCGCCGGATGTTCGCGCTCCTCGGCGTGCGGGGCCAGGCGATCCTCGTCGATCCCACCAGCGGGCTCGTCATGGTCCACACGGCCGTGCGCAAGCGGCCGAGTGGGGATCCCGGCGAACGGGAAGCGGTCGCCCTCTGGCGAGGTCTCGTGCGAGACCTGGGTGGTTGAGTCGCCTACTCCGCCAGCCACACGCCGTCGAGCTGCTGGTTCAGGAAGTGCGACGGCGTGATGGTCCAGCCCCGCAGCTTGGCGCTGTGCGGGACGATCCGGTGCCACTGCAGCGTGTAGATGTAGTGGACCTCTTCGTCCAGTAGCCGCTTCTCGAAGGCGCGGAGATACCGCTTGCGCTCCTCGGGATCCATGGCGCGCGCCTGCTTCAGGAAGAGCTCGTCGAGGACGGGGTCCTTGTAGCGGCTGTAGTTGTTGTCGGAGATGCCGACGGACTGGAACTTCTGGAGATCGATGTCGGGCTCGACGACGAAGCTGCACTGCGCGTCCGAGGACACGTCGAAGTCGCCCCGCCGCGAGGTGGACACCATGGCCGAGGCCTCGACCGTCTCCTGCTTGACGTTGAGCCCGATCTGGCGCCACTGGTCGATCAGCCAGATGCCCACCGTCTCGTACGGCATCGGGATGCCCCGGTTCTTGAAGGTGAAGGCAAAGCCGTCGGGCACTCCCGCCTCCCGCAGGAGCCGGCGCGCCTCCGCCCGCGATTTCGCGATGTCGCGTCCGTACCCGGCCAGCTTCTCCAGCTCTTGCGGGGGCGTCGCCCACGGGGTGCCCGGCACCTGGATGCCCGCCACGTCCTTCACGACGGCGATCCTCGAAAGGTTCTTCGAGCCCTCGTAGCGGTCCAGGGCCAGCGTCAGCGCCCGGCGGACGCGCTTGTCGTCGAAGGGCTTTCGCTCGTGATTGATGGCCACCAGCGAGAGGCAGTCCCACGGGCTTTCCTGCACCGTGATCTTCGAGCCCAGGGCCTGGACGAGGCTGTCGCGCTCCGACGGGGTGAAGCCACGGAACTGGACGTGGGCGCGCTCCCCGCGGATGGCCGCCACCTGGGCCGATGACGCGGAGATAAAGATGGCCCGGTATCCGTCCAGGTAGGGCTTGCCCTTGTCCCAGTAGTCCGGGTTCTTCCGCCCCACGAGGTGCGAGCCCTTCACGTGCTCGGCAAACTTGAAGGCGCCCGTGCCCATCACGTTGGTCTCGTACCACCGCATGTCCTTGGCCAGGATGTCCGCCTTGTAGATCCAGTTGAAGGGCGAGGCCAGGTTGACCAGGAACGAGGCCTCGGCCCACTTGAGCCGGAAGCGCACGGTGTGCGGGTCGACGGCCTCGACCGTCTCGACCACCTGATAGGCGCCCTTGCGCGCCGAGATCACGTTGGCCGGCGGGAAGATGATCTTGTCGTAGCTCGCCTTGACGTCGCGCGACGTCATCGCGCTGCCGTCGTGGAAGCGGACGCCCTGGCGCAGCTTGATGGTGTAGGTCATGCCGTCCGGCGAGATCGTCCAGGACTCGGCGAGGTCCCCGATGGGCCGCGTGCCGGTTCGATCGGTTGGATCGATGCGCAGCAGGGTGTTGTATAGCGGCGCGAGAGGGTGGACGGTGCCGAAGGTGCCCTCGCGGTGCCCGTCATAGGACGGCGGCTCCGAGGGCACCAGGAAGATCAGCTCCCCACCGTGGCGGGGCTTCTCTTGCGCCCCGGCGTCACCGCACGCCAGCAGGGTCGAGGAGAGAGCCAGAACGATCAGGGCACGGAGCATGTGGGTTGCCCTCCGGACGAGACGGCTCGCCCATCGGCCCGCAACGATTCGCCGCAGAGGAGAAATAGTCCCCCCGGGGACTTGACGTTAACGGCACGCCTGGCGCCCTGTCAAGGCGCAGGCCGCCGACGCCATTCACAGTGGCAAGTGGGCAAGTCAGGTTGCGCAGAATCGACGGCTGGCGCAGAATCGCCGCGGTGCCAATCCAGCCAGTGATCTCGCGCAGAGCATTCCTTGCAACCGTGAGCGGCGGCCTCCTTGCCGCGCCGCTCGCCGCTCAGGCGCAGCGAGCGGGTAAGATGTGGCGGATCGGCTGGCTCTCCCAACCGTCGGCGGCCACGGGCGGCTCCGAGCTCGACGCGCTCCGCAACGGCCTGCGGGAGTTGAACTACGTCGAGGGGCGGAACATCAGGATCGAAGCCCAGTGGGCGGACGACGACCCGGCGCGTCTCCCCGAGCTGGCACGCGCGCTCGTGCAACTCGATGTGGATGTCATCTGCACCGCCGGCACTCCCGCGACGCTCGCCGCAAAGCAGGCGACCACGAAGATTCCGATCGTGTTTAGCCGGGCCGCGTTCCCTGATCGGACCGGCCTCATCACGTCTCTCGCTCGGCCGGGTGGCAACCTGACCGGTGTCGCGTTCATCGGGCCAGAGTACGGCAAACGGCTCGAACTGCTTCGCGAAGTCGCGCCGAAGATCTCGCGAGTCACGCTGTTCTACAACGACAAGAACTCCGCCAGCGTGCTGGCCATGGAGGAAACCCGGCAATGGGCCCAGTCGCTGCGCGTCGTGCTCGAACCGCTCGGCTTGCACGACCGCCCGAGCCTTGAGGCGTCCTTCGCAGCAATGCGCCGCCGCCGGCCGGATGCTGTCATGACGACGGCCGACGCTCTCCTTCTGTCGTACCGGACGCTGATCGTAGACTTCGCGAACCGGCAGCGCCTCATCTCGATGTACGGAGATCGCGAGTACGTGAAAGTCGGCGGCCTGATGTTCTATGGAACCAGCACGACGGACATGTGGCGCCAGGCCGCGATCTACGTCGACCGGATCCTGAAAGGTGCGAAGCCGGGGGAGCTACCGGTGGAGCAACCCACGAAGTTCGAGCTTGTGATCAACATGAAGACTGTCAAGGCGCTGGGGCTGAAGATTCCACCATCGGTACTCGGGCGGGCCGATCAGATCATCGAGTGATGCCGCACATCGGCTGACGAGCTCGCGTCGTCAGCCCTCAATCCTCTCACGGAGGTGCCATCGTGCCATTCGGAGGCAATGACTGGCTGGCGTTGACCCAGGAAAAGGCCCTGGAGGCGGAGCTGCCCATCTGCGATCCCCATCACCACTTCTGGGACTTTCGCACCGCGCGCATCCCCTACCAGCGCTACCTGCTCCACGAGCTGGCCGCCGACATGCAGAGCGGCCACAACGTGCGCTCCACCGTGTTCATCGAGGCGCGCGCGATGTACCGCGCCGACGGCCCGGAGGAGATGCGCCCCGTGGGCGAGGTGGAATTCGTCCAGGGGCTGGCCGCGGCCAGCGCCAGCGGGCTCTACGGCCCCGGCCGCGCGGCCGCCGCCATCGTTGGCCACGCCAACCTGAACCTGGGCGACCGCGTGGTCCCGGTGCTGGAGGCGTTGAAGGCGGCCAGCCCCAACCGCTTTCGCGGCATCCGACATTCCGTGACGTGGGATCCCCACCCCGAGGTGGAGAACACGGCCGCGCACAAGATCCAGGGGCAGCTCGGCAATGAGCAGTTCCGCGCCGGCGCGCGCGTGCTGGCGAAGATGGGCTTCTCCCTCGAGGGGTGGATGTACTTCCCGCAGATGCCCGAGCTGGCGGCCTTCGCCAAGGCCGTCCCAGACCTACCCATCATCTTGAACCACATCGGCGGCCTGCTGCGGGAAGGCCCCTACGCCAATAAAGACGACGAGGTGCTGGCCACCTGGCGCCGCGGCATCGCCGCCGTCGCCGCGTGTCCCAACGTCTACATGAAGCTGGGCGGCATCGGCATGCCCCGCACCGGCTTCGACTGGCACACCCGCGCCACTCCCATCGGCTCGGAAGAGCTGGCCACCTCGATGGCCCCCCTCATGAACTACTGCATCGAGCAGTTCAGCCCTGCCCGCTGTATGTTCGAGAGCAACTTCCCGGTGGACAAGGTCTCCTACTCCTATAACG
>QHSC01000262.1:6945-7617 GCA_003220345.1 Candidatus Rokuibacteriota bacterium
CAGTCTGCGGGGCGTGCAACTCGCACGTGAACAGCCGCGTCGAAAATCCCGTGCTGCCTGGGTTCGCGTACTTCCGGTCAGCGTGGGGTATCCAGGGCCGAAGAAAGCGCCCGGTTCGGGTTCGCGCAACAATCAGAACCGGTGCACATGAGATTCAGGGTTGGTTAAACGAACGCGGTGAACCTCATGACGTTTTCGTACAGCGGCGAGAGGGCTCAGACGGTCGGACGGAGTTTTCGATCTTCGGTGAGCCGGACGCCGTCGAGGCCAGATTCGCGGAGATCGCACGGACGCACCCCTCTTTGCGGTGGGAGCGCCTGGACAATGCCGCCGAGCTGCAAGTCATCGTGCCGTTCGAGTTGGACCTTGCGGGGCCGACGTTGCGGAGGCTGGCGGCAAAAGTAGCGCTGGAGCGATGCGCGCAGCGATGGGGCGCGGAGTACGTCCGCGGCGCTGAGTTTGACGACGTTAGACGGTTCGTCCTGGATGGAACAGAGCGTCAGCCGCTCTGCGGGCTCATCGCGGATACTGACTTCCTGCGCGGTAGCTTTAACTTCGCCCTTCCTCGCCATGCTGCCTACCTCAATGCCCACCCGCGCACACCGCTCCTGGGAGCTGTCGTCGCTTTCTTCGGGTTGTTTTACTTCTGGGCTGTTGCCTCGACGCGATTCA
>QHSC01000262.1:7684-8628 GCA_003220345.1 Candidatus Rokuibacteriota bacterium
AAGGCGGCTGCGCAGTACGCTGTCGAAAAGCTCCAGGCGGCCGCGGATGAGCTCTACGGACGCGAGACTGGTCGAGTCTGAACAGCGCCAATCGAGGAAAATCTTCGATGACCAACAATGATGCGCTCTCTGGGGCATTG
The DNA here is from genome assembly GCA_003220345.1 of Candidatus Rokuibacteriota bacterium. Classification (GTDB taxonomy): domain Bacteria; phylum Methylomirabilota; class Methylomirabilia; order Rokubacteriales; family CSP1-6; genus AR37. Next base: position 7,825 of record QHSC01000262.1, read on the forward strand.
AGCAACGAGGAACGCCCTTCAAGAGGTCGGTCAGCGAACGGGACCTACGATCTTTAGGCGATGTGTTCGCATACTCGCTTATGTCACACCAAGGGCCACGGATAGTGCCGCCCGCTGCGATCTTCGGGGAATCGCGCGTAGTCAGCCAATGCTTTGGCGCGGACACGCAAGGCCTGTTGCTCATCCGCATCGAGGAGAGCAGCTAGCGCATCGGGCAGGGGCATTTCCACGAAGTGCCGCAGGTCCTCCAGCACCGCCGCCGGAATTGCCTCCCCCGCGTAGTCCCAGATCACAGTGCGCAGCTTCATGTCCGTGTGAAAGGTGAGGCCGTTGTCGATGGCGTAGATCTCGCCATCGGGGCCGAGGAGGCAGTGGCCGCTCTTGCGGTCGGCGTTGTTGGCCACGAAGTCGTAGACGCAGATCTTCTGCAGGCGGTCGCGGTGGCGGGCGACTTCCCGCAGCGTGAACCAGTGCTGCTCGAACTCAGCCTCCACGAAGAGCTGGAATGAGCCCTCGCCGTGCGGGCCCTCGCGGATGATCGTGGGGGGCACGAGGCCCCAGCCGAGGGCTTCCGAGAAGAGATAGGCGGCCAGCTCGCGCTTGTAGAGGCCGGAGGGGAAATCCCACAGGGGGCGCTCGCCTCGCTCGGGCTTGTAGACGGCGCGCACGCAGGTGGAATCCAGCGCCACCTCCGCCAGGAGCGTCACGTTGCTGCTCCACGGCATGCGGCCCTTGACGGTGATCGTGCCGCGGGTCAGAAGATCCAGCGCCTCAGTGGACGATATGGCCATTGCTGCGCGGGCA
>QHSC01000421.1 GCA_003220345.1 Candidatus Rokuibacteriota bacterium
TGGCGCGCCATTCCGGCAGCCCGTGGCCTCCCGCGGACCGCGGGGCAGCTATGGAACGAGCCCGCACGTCGAGACCCTCCTCGGAAGAATGACGGTGACGACTTCCAAACGGGTAGAACCGGGTCAGCAACTGATGTGCCATGGTTCGCAGCGGTCTGACGGGCGCTAACTCCACCGCATTCAGCGCTTAATCGATGAATGAGGCCGTCGTACTCGCCTCGACAGGCAGGCGCTGCATCTGGACTACGCACGTCCCTGGTAGTTTTTACACGAACACACTTCCGGTTCCTGATGGCAGCAGCGGGGGCGATCTCTCGATCAAGCTCTGGAGGAACTTCCGACAACTTTCAGCGCCGCTGCTCGCGCGCGCGCTCACCTGCATCTCGCTCTCGCTGCTCGCGTTCTCGCTCCCGGGCGGCCCGCTCGCGCTCCCAGCGGGCGGCGAGCCGGGCTCCCGCTTCCTTCGCGGTGGTCTCCAGATGTGCCGCCTTCTCGAGCAACTCGGACTGTCGTATCCGGGTTGACATCGCGTCGGCGGCCTCGGTGGCCATCCTCAAGGAGGAGCTGATTCGCTCGATGTTCCTCTGGAGGAGGCTGCTCGCTTCTTGCAGCTTCTTTCGTTCCGCCCCATCGCGCCACTCGCGAGCGGCGCGGTCGACGTACCTCTCCCGCATCCGGTACAGCTCGGCCAATGCCCGGGGGTCAGTGCTTGCCTTCTCGGCCATCTCCGCGAACCTCTTCCCCGCGCCACCACGCTCCCACTCGCTCGAGTCGGCCCAGACCGGGCTCGAGCCAAGCGACAGCAAGAGGAAGGACATCGTGGCGTGGAGACGTCGCGGGTGGATCTTCACTTGACGTTACTGATCCTCTCCTGTATCGCATCGAGCCGGGCCGCAAGCTCTTTGAGCTGGCTGGCGAGATTCTCCGATAGCTGGCGCATGGTGTCGGCCAGCTTGGCTGAATTTGCACTCACTTCCTGGCTTGCCGCCGTGACTTTCCGTAAGCCATTCGCGTTCGCGACGTTCATCTCCTGATTCAACGATCCCAGCTGCGCGGTTTGAAGCATGAATTTACGTGCCGCCGCCAGATCCCCCGCCAGGGAGTCCAAGGCTTTCTGCATGTCCTCCTTGGCCGTCGCGATCGACGTCTGCGTTTCCCCTCTGGTCGCCACGACCGAATCGGACAGCTTGCGGAGCTCGGCGTCGAGTGCGGCGAGCGTGGCCCGAAGAGTCTCTTGCTGTTCAAGGGAGCGGGAGGTGAGGCTTTCTGGCGCCTTGGGCACGTCTGCCCTGTATACGAAGCTGATCACCGGCGGCGTGGACGCGCGGCCCGTCGGGCTGCCGGAAGGGGACGCGATGTGCCGGGCCCAGGCCTCCCCCGGGCTGTCGCCGGGCAGGACGACCAGGTGGCCATCCCCGGCATCGAGAAAGGCCAGCGCTCCCTCGTTGCCCGATTGCCGGATGGTGTCCTGGATAGCCGCGGAGTGCGGTGCCAGAGCGCGATCACGATTCTTGATCGCCTCCGCCTGCGCCACTGACGCATCGTCAAGTCCTCCGACCCAGGCTTCGCCGGCGCCGCCGCGCCGCCGCGCATCTTCTTGGGACTCTATCACTTCGGAGTGCTGTGGTCTCTGTCGCGAAACAGTTGTAGCATCCCACCACCATGCCCGCCGTGCGCACGCGCGGAGTTCCGTTGTCCACCCCCGATAGCCCTGAAGGCCCGGCCGTAGGTCGCCTCCGTCAAACTCTTCCCGACGCATGGAAAATGATCCGCCCGTACTGGTTTTCGGAGGATCGCTGGCCGGCTCGGGGGCTGCTGCTCGTGGTCGTGGCCCTCACGCTCGGGATGGTCTATCTGAGCGTCCTCCTGAATCAGTGGAACAACGACTTCTTCAGCGCCCTCCAGGCAAAGAACTCGGTGATGTTTCGCGAGCAGCTCATCCGGGTCGGCTGGCTCGTGGGCGTGTTCATCGTGCTCGCGGTCTACCAGCTCTATCTCAATCAGATGCTCGAGATCCGCTGGCGCCGCTGGCTCACCGAACGCTACCTCCGCGCCTGGCTGACCGACGGCGTCTACTATCGTATGCAGCTCGTGGCCCACGAGACCGACAACCCCGACCAGCGCATTGCCGAGGACATCCAGCTCCTCATCTCCCATGCCCTCGCGCTCTTCATCGGAGGCCTGCGCGCGATCGTCACCCTGGCGACATTCGTGGCGATCCTCTGGGGCCTCTCCGGACGGCTCACCGTCTCGGTGGGCGGGCTCTCTCTCGTCCTGCCCGGCTACATGGTATGGGTGTCCCTCCTGTACGCGCTTGGCGGAACCTGGCTGACCGACTGGATCGGCCGTCCTCTCATACGCCTCAACTTCGATCGGCAGCGGTATGAAGCCGACTTTCGCTTCGGGCTGGTCCGCTTCCGCGAGAACGGCGAGGGGGTGGCCCTCTACCGCGGCGAGGCCGACGAGTTTCGCGGGTTCCGCGAGCTGTTCGACGCGGTGGTGCGCAACTGGTGGGGTATCATGCGCCGGCAGAAACGGCTGACCTCCTTCACCTCCGGTTACTCGCAAGGAGCATGGATCGTGCCGTCCGTCGTCGCAGCGCCGCGCTACTTCCGCGGCGAGCTCGGGCTCGGAGGGCTGATGCAGACGGTCGGCGCCTTCAACCACGCTCGAGCGCGTGCGCGCTGAGACTGCGATCGCCGGCGTCCGCCACACCGATGGGGACGACGCAAAGCTGACCGTGAAGGATGTGGATCTCCATCTGCCCGACGGCAAGCCCCTCATGGCTAATGTGAATCTCTCGCTCCTGCGCGGAGACAGCGTGCTTCTGGGTGGCCCCTCGGGTTCGGGGAAGAGCACGCTCTTCCGCGCCATCGCGGGAATCTGGCCCTTCGGGCGCGGCGAGATCCGCGCGCCCCAGAAGGCCCGAGTTCTCTTCCTTCCGCAGCGACCATATCTGCCGATCGGCACGCTCCGCAGCGTGGTGAGCTATCCCATGGCGGCCGCTGGTGTGGATGACGCGGCGCTGCGGGAGGCGCTCGAAGCGGTGGGGCTGGCCGACCTGGCCGGGCGGCTGGACGAGGCCGGCCACTGGGCGCTCCAGCTCTCCCCCGGCGAGCAGCAGCGCATCGCCTTCGCGCGGGCTCTGGTGCAGAA
>QHSC01000263.1 GCA_003220345.1 Candidatus Rokuibacteriota bacterium
GCGGCCGCGGCACGGGGACGACGTCACTTCGCCAGCCAGGCGGTGGTGACGTTGGGCACCTGGAAGTTGAACTTCAGCCCGTGCACTTCCTTGCGATAGGCCATGAGCAGGGGCATGACGATCCCGGTGCCCAGGTAGGCGCGCTCCTGGATGAGGCGCAGGACACCGCGGTAGATCTCGTGGCGCTTCCTGGGATCCATGGTCGCCCCGCCCTCGTCCATCAGCCGGTCGATGTCGAACGCGGCCTGGAAGTTGTTGGCTCGCACCGCATCGATCCACGCCAGCCGCTCCAGGCTGACCAGCTTGGTCTTGATGCCCACCGCCGACCACATCTGTTGCGCGAACTCGCCGATCGTGTTCTCGGGCTCGCGGCTGATCACCTTGAGCTCGATGGACACGCCGTTGGGGTAGCCGGCGGCCGTCAAGAGCTCCTTCACCCTCGCGGGGTTGTACTCGTTCTTGGTGATGCTCTCGTCGTAGCCGAGGGTTCGCGGCAGCCAGAAGGGATAGTAGTGGGGAACGCCCACGCCGAAGCCGAGGGCCTTGGCCATGCCCGCCCGATCGATGCCCATCAGTGCCGCCTGGCGGACCCGCACGTCGCTGAAGGGAGAGGCCTTGGCATTGAAGCCGACCTTGAAGTAGTTCTGGCCGGCCCACGGCAGCTCGTACAGCACCAGGTTGGGATCGGCCCGGATGGCGGCAGCGTCCTTCGTGGGTACCCACTCCACCAGCTGAACGGCGCCGGCTCGCATGTCCACCAGCGCCACGGTGGGATCGGGAACGAACCGGCCCACGAAGCCGTCCAGGTAAGGCAGCGACTTACCGTCGGCGCCGGTCTCGAAATAGCTCGGGTTGCGCTCCAGGATCAGCCGGTCGTCGGTGACCCACTGCTTGAACCTGAATGGGCCTGTCCCCACCGGGTTGCGGGCAAAGCCGTCCTCCCCGAGCTTGTCCATCGCCGTCTTCGAGTTCATGTAGACGCGGGCGCCGGACGCGTAGGCCAGGCTGCGGAGAAATCCCGGGCTGGGCGTCTTGAGCTTCAGCCTGAGCGTGCTCTTGTTCAGCGCCTCCGCGGTGTCCAGCACCCCGAGCTGTGTCTTCCACTGCGACTTGGGGTGATCGCGGACGCGCAACATGTTCCACGCGGCCACCTCGGCGTCGAAGCTGCTGCCATCGTGGAAGGTCACCCCCTGCCTCAGCTTGAAGAGCATCGTCTTGGCGTCGGGCTGCTCCCACGACTCGGCCAGGTCACCCACGACCTTCTGCTCACCCGTCTTCGGGTCGGCCAGCTCGAAGCGCACCAGCGTGTTGTACATGGCCTCGAAGCCGGCCATGAACGGTTGGCTGGAGAGGTGGGAATCCAGGTTCGGGTACGTCCAGTTGATCGACTCGACGAAGGTCCCGCCGCGCTTGATGGCGGGTGCGGGCTGCGCCAGCGCCCCGGGCGCGCGCGCGGCCAGCAGCGCCGCCGCCGCGCCACCCATGCCGGTGAGGAGCGAGCGTCGGCTGAGCGGGGGAAGACTCGATCTCTCGTTCATTGGGTGGCCGCCTTCTTGAAGTAGAAGTGGGAGGCACCGGTCTGATTCTCGTAGATCGATCCCTCATGCGCGGCCGGAGGCAGGGGCAGGCGCACGGGCACAGACGTCATCCGCGGCTCCAGCGTCGGCGTGCCGCTCAGGAGCGCGCGGTTGAACTCGTCGAAATCTCCGACGCCGAGGAGAGGCCAGGCATCCGCCGCCGCGATCCCGTAGAGCAGCAGGTTGCGGCTGCGGTCGGAGGTGTTGAGCGCGGACCCGTGCAGCGCGCGCACGTGGTGGAACGACATGCTGCCGGCGCGCCCGGTCAGCGGCACCGCGTTCGCGATCTCGGTCCTGATCTCGGCGGGATCGACCAGACCGCAGAAGCGGCCGTCGGCCCCGTGATGGTTCCAGACCGGGCCCTTGTGCGAGCCCGGCGTGACAAGGAGCGGGCCGTTCTCGAGATCCATGTCGTCGAGCATCACGCCCACGGCCAGGACGTCGTCGTTCGTGTGGGGATAGAACGCCCAGTCCTGATGCCACTCGACCGGCGATCCGTACCGGGCCGCCTTCAGGTTGAGCTTGGAGCTGTGCAGGCGCAGGTCGGGGCCGAGCAGGCGCGCGAGCACCTCCATCACCGCCGGGCGACGGACGACGGAATCGAAAGCCGGATGCACCTTGTGGGGCGTCTTGATGCGCCGGACCTTCGGCTCGGCCCGGGTGTGCCCAGGCTCGAGATCGTAGACCGCGGTGTGGGTGTCGACGGCGGCGGCGCCGGCGACCAGCTCGGCGATGATCTCGCGCAGCTCGGACAGCTCCACGGCCCCGAGAAGGTCGGGGACCACGATGAAGCCGTCGCGCTGATACGCGTTCCGCAGGGCATCGCTGGTCATGTTGTTCCCCTTCTCCCTGCGCGGGTGCCCCTCGCGCATCGGTGGCATCGTCAGCGCGACATCGTAGCGCGTGCGTGGGGGCCTGCGCAACCAAAAGTGCTCGGCACTCGCATTCACCGGCGGTTCAGCACACAATCGGGGTCGCCCTGAGTCACCTTCGATCGTGCAGTCGAGCGGCTCACCGTGTCGGCGGGGGGAAACGTGAGCGAGTATCTCTTGCGTCGGCTCGTCTACTTCGTGCCGTTGCTCTTCCTGGTCACCGTGGTGACCTTCTCGGTCGCCTTGCTCCTGCCCGGCGATCCCGCGCTGGCCTACATCGGCGAGGCCAACATGCGTGACAAGGTGATGTACGAGACCATGCGCAAGGAGCTGGGACTGGATCAGCCGATCCCCGTGCAGTATGCCAAGTGGCTGGGCCGCGTGGCGCGAGGAGATTTCGGGCGATCCATCCGGACCCGCGAGCCCGCGCTGGAGGGGCTGCTGGCCCGCTTTCCCGTGACGCTTCAGCTCACCGCGATGGCCATGGTCATCGCCCTGCTGATCGCGGTGCCCGTCGGCATTGTCTCCGCCGTTCGTCCCAACTCCACTGCCGACAAGGCGGGCACTATGCTCGCGATGAGCGGCGTGGCGATTCCAGATTTCTGGCTGGGCATCATGCTCATCTACATTTTCTCCGTCTGGTTCAAGCTGTTGCCCCCCTCGGGCTACGTGCCGATCTCGCAGGGTCTGTGGCCCAGCCTGCAGGCCATGCTGCTGCCCGCGCTCTCGCTGGGCATGGCTCTCTCGGCCGTGGTGATGCGCCAGCTCCGGTCCGCGCTGATCGAAGTCCTGCAGCAGGACTACGTCATGGTGGCCCGGGCCAAAGGGCTACGGGAAACGCTCGTCGTCGGACGGCACGCACTCAGGAACGCGCTCATTCCCGTGGTCACCGTCATCGGCCTTCAGACGGGACGACTGTTCGGCGGCGCGGTGGTCGTGGAGACCATCTTCGCGCTCCCGGGGCTGGGCCGCCTCGCCGCCGATTCCATCTTCTTCCGGGACTTTCCCATGCTGCAGGGAGTTGTGCTCATCCTGGCTCTGGCGGTGTTGCTGGCCAACCTGCTCACCGACATCCTCTACGCCTTCATCGATCCGCGCATTCGCTACGGGTAGCGGGAGGACGATCGTGGGCTGGCTCCGCGCGGTCCTGACCAGGGCACTCCAGACCCGTGGGGCGGGCTTCGGGCTGGTGGTCGTCGCTCTCGTCCTCTTCGTCGCTCTGAGCGCGGACGTGATCGCTCCCTACAATCCCGATCAGGCCCAGCAAGCCGGAGTCCTCACCGCTCCCGCGCTCGCTCACTGGCTCGGCACCGACCAGCTGGGCCGGGATGTGCTGAGCCGCATCATCCACGGGACGCGCACGTCGGTGCAGGCCGGCGTCGTCTCCGTGGGGTTCGCGCTCCTCGCGGGCGTCTCCATCGGGCTGCTCGCGGGATACCACGGCGGCTGGATCGACGACGTGCTGGTGCTCCTCGTGGACGCTCTGTGGTCGTTCCCCACCTTGGTGCTGGCCCTGGCCATCGCGGCCAGCCTGGGGCCCGGCCTCACCAACGCCATGCTGGCCATCGGCGTCGTGTTCACCCCGATCTTTGCTCGGCTGGTGCGCGGGCAGACCCTCTCCGTGCGCGAGCGCGACTTCGTCGTGGCGGCGCGGGCGCTCGGCGCCGGGCCCGGGCGCATCATGCTCCGCCACATCTGGCCGAACGTGACCGCGCCGATCATCGTGCAGACATCGCTGCTGGTGGCGTCCGCCATCGTCGTGGAGGCCGCCCTCAGCTTCCTCGGCCTCGGCATCGAGCCACCCACTTCCAGCTGGGGATCGATGCTCAAGGCGGGCTATCAATACATGCAGCAGGCGCCGTGGCTCTCCTTCGCGCCGGGAACGGCCATCTTCGTCACCGTTCTCGCCTTCAATCTACTGGGAGACGGCTTGCGTCGCGGCCTCGACCCTCGGCTGCGACAGCGAGGCAGCAGCTAGCCTGGGAGGCCTTTTCAGCCGCCGACGCGGTAGCGCAGGATCATGGCCTCGTCGAGGACGAGACCGAAGCCGGGATCCTGCGAGACCTCGATCATCCCGTCTTTGATCGCCGGGCGATTGGCCCACATCGATTGCCACACGGGATCGCGCTCGGGATCGGCGAAGCACTCCGCGTAGGTGCCGTGGGGCACCGCCGCCATCAGGTGCTGGGCGATCTGCGACTCCTCGTGGTGCGCCATGTCCACGCCCGCCGCGGAGCAGAGCGCGGCCGCCCGCCTCCACTCGGTGACGCCACCGCACTCCGAGGCGTCGACGTTGACGAGATCGACGGCGCCGGCCTCCAGGAGACGACGCACGCCGTGGCTGGTGATCTCGCTCTGCCCTGCCGTGACGGGGATCCGCGTGGCCTGGCGCACGCGGGCCATGAGGGCGGCATCGTCGTGCCAGTGGCACGGCTCCTCGAACCAGCGGATGTCGAGAGGCTCGATGAGGCGAGCGAAGCGCACGGCATCCTGCGCCGACCAGCCGCGGTTGGCGTCGACGGCCAGGACGAAGTCGGACCCGGCGGCGCGGCGCGCCACCTCGACGCGCTCGGCGTCCTGAGTGGGCGTGAGCCCGCCCACCTTGAACTTGCACCCCGCCATGCCCGCTCGGCGGTAGGCTTCCATCTCGCGCCCGATATCCGCGAGCGTCTTGCCTTCCATGTAGTACCCGCCGATGGAGATGATGGGGAGCCGGCTCCGGTAGCCGCCAAGGAGCGTGCCCACGCTCTTGCCGAGCGCCTTGCCGACGAGATCCCAGAGCGCGCAGTCGACGCAGGCGATGGCCTCGAGTAGCGTCTTGCGGTCGCGGCTCGCATGGGAGAGCGCAAACATCGTCTCCCACACGCGCTCGCCCTCGAAGATGCTCATGCCGATCACCCGGGGGGCGAGGGCCTCGTGGATCAGCCGCGTGATCTCGAGCCCGTGCTCGCGGTTGTCGCCGTTGTAGACCTCGCTGACGAGTCCCGCGTCAGTCCGCATGCGCGTGATGACGGTGCTGCGCTTGAGGACGGCGTACGTGCTGCCGCCGAAGTTCCGGGTGAGGGGAATCTCGACGGGGATGGCCTCGACGCTCTCGACGCGCACGTCGGGCTCCCCGGTCGCTCTCGTCGCCCCTGCTCGACCGGCGCTCAGGCCCGGCGGGCGAGCGGACCGCGCAGGAGCCGCCCCGGCAGCGCCCCCGTGTGCTTGCCGTCGCGCAGCACCGTCTCACCGTTGACCACGGTGGCGGAGATGCCGCGCGCCCGCTGCACGAGCCGCCGAGCCCCCGCGGGAAGGTCGTTCACCACCTCCGGCATCTCGGGCGCCACGGTGTCGGGATCGAAGACGACGAGATCGGCGGCGAAGCCCTCGCGAACCAGGCCGCGGTCCGAGAAGCCCCAGTGCGTGGCGTTGTCGAAGCTCAGCATGCGCACCGCCTGCTCGAGGGTGAGCGCCTGCTTCGTCCGCACCCAGTAGCTGAGGAGATGCGTCTGCAGCGAGGCGTCCATGATCTGCGAGACGTGGGCGCCGGAATCGGAGAAGGTCACCACGGTGCGCGGATGCTTGATCAGCTCGAGGGCGTGGTCCTGGTTCTCGTTGGCGATGGGCTGGAGGAAGAAGCGCTCCAGGTCCTTCTCGAGGGCGAGGTCGATCATGGCCTCCACGGGACCCACGCCGCGCTCGCGCGCGATCTCCGCCACGGAGCGGTACGGTCCCTGGGGCGCGTCCATGAGGAAGATCCACTCGTAGGCGGCGGCCCTCGGCTCGGCTCCGATGGGCTGGCGCTCGTCGCGCTTCCCCGCGGCCTCGATGAGCCGGCGCTTCATCTCCGGGTCGCGCAGCCGGCGCTTCTGCTCTTCCAGCGGCAGCGCCCGCAGCTCCTTCCACACGGGCAGGCGGTCGAAGGGCAGGCTGGTCTTGAACGAGAGCACCACGGTGAGGGCGCGGCTGTGCACCTGGGCGAACATGCGGCCACCCGCGGCAGCCGTCTCCTCGAGGAGGCCGATGTACTGCCGCCAGAGATCGGGGGTCTCGCGGCGGCTGAAGAGGCCCCAGGTGACCGGGCGGCCGGTGTCGACGGCGAGATCGCGCAGCCGCACGTGATAATCGCGCAGCCCCTCCTGATCGTCGCCGAATCGCTCGCCGGCGATCTCGAAGATGCCGGCGTTCATCTCGCCCATGACGCCCACGAGCCGTCGCACCTCGTTCCACGTGGCGAGGCGGCTGGCCACGGGGCGGCGATCGGGGGTCTCGTGGCTCGGCGAGCGCGAGGTCGTCAAGCCCATGGCGCCGGCGGTCAGCCCGCTCCTCAGCTCCTTCTCCATCGCGGCCAGGTCATTCTCATCAGCCGGCTTGTCGAAGGCCCGCTCGCCCATGACGTAGGTGCGCAGGGCGGAGTGGCCGAGATAGCCCGCGTAGTTGATCCCCTTGGGCAGCGACTCGATCGTGTCGAGGAACTCCGCGAAGGTCGTCCACGTCCAGTCGATGCCCGCCTCCATCGCCTTGGCCGCGATGTCCTCGGCGCGCTCGAGATTGCGGATGACGAGGTGCCGGTCGGGCTTGGCGCAGGGCGCGAGGGTGAAGCCGCAGTTGCCCATGACCACGCTGGTGACGCCGTGCCAGCACGAGCAGGTGCCGAGGGGGTCCCAGAAGACCTGGGCGTCCATGTGCGTGTGGCCGTCCACGAATCCGGGCGCGACCACCTGACCCTCGGCGTCGATGACCTCGCGGGCCGACTCCCGGATGCGGCCGATGGCGGCGATGCGTCCGCCCATCACGCCGACGTCGCCCCGGTATCGGGGCTGCCCGGATCCATCCACCACCCAGCCGTTCTTGATCACGAGGTCAAGGGACATGGCCTGCTCCTCTCGGTCGTAGGGGCACAT
>QHSC01000135.1 GCA_003220345.1 Candidatus Rokuibacteriota bacterium
ACCGCTGCAAGCAACTTCTTCATTGTCTTCGTCCTTTCCATATAAGTTATAGGCCCTACTGCCGCTCGCCCCGCCGACTCCCCACTGAGCCCGGGGCATCCCTTAGAACGCGTGTTGTTCCTGCTCAATTTGGCCATCGCGGGGGGAGAGGTGCAGAAGCAATGCCACTCGCGAAAAATACTCGTAAAGTAGGCGAAATCAGATAGTTACGGCACGCTAGGCACCTACCCTTACAGGGTGAGAGGCGGCGTTCTGCCCGAGTCCTTTTCAGCGCTACTCTTGGCAAAGTGCCCCCAGAGAGACCCGGGGGGGATCCCTCCGGCACGGGGCTGACCAAGTTGAGCGGCCCCTTCCCGTCTGCTACGCTCACGCCCGTATGAAGCGCCGAGCGATGGAGTTATTCGCGGTGTGGTTAATCGCCGCGGCACTCCTGATCGGCTGCTCCACCTCCCGAACGTCCGTCTCGAGCAATCCGCCCCCGCCCACTCGCGAAGTGCTGCCCAACGGGCTTCGCCTCATTGTCCAGGAGCACCGCACGGCGGAGGTCGTGGCCGTCCAACTCTGGGTCGGTGTGGGTGGGCGCGACGAGGCACCTTCCGAGCGAGGCTTCTCGCACTTTGCCGAGCACATGCTTTTCAAGGGCACGGAAAGGCTGGGACCGGGGTTCGTGGACCGAGAGGTGGAGCGCGTGGGGGGACGTACCAATGCCGCCACCTCGCTCGACTACACGTACTACTACATGCTGTTGCCCTCACGCCGGGTCGAGCGGGCCGTCGAGGTCGTGGCGGACATGGCATTCAACTCCACCTTCGATCCAACCGAACTCGGGCGCGAGCGCGAAGTCGTGTTTGAAGAGGTGCGCGTGGGCGAGGACAACCCGCGATCGTTTCTCGTTCGCCGGCTCTACGAGCAGGTCTTTGTCGGGCATCCCTACGGCTTCCCCGTTCTCGGCGACCCTGTGGCACTCCGGGCGGCATCGCGCGAGACCTTGCGGGCCTACTACAAGCGCCACTATGTCCCTTCCAACATGACGCTGGTCGTGGTCGGTGCCGTGGACCCCGCGTTGGTCCGGAGCGCCGCCCTGCGGGCATTCGGAGACGCGACCGGCGGATCGTTCAAGCGCGCGGCCCTCCCACCACAGCCGGCGCTTGCGGAAAATCGGCGCCAGAGCATCGAGCGGTCCGAGCGGCAGGCGTATCTGGGCCTGGGCTGGCGCGCGCCCAGACTGGGCGATCAGGACATGTACGCGGTCGACCTGCTGTCGCACATCCTGGGCGGCTCGCTCACGTCACGACTGACTCAGTCACTGCGCGAGCGCGCGCGCTTGGTGTCCACGATCAGCGCGGGCTACGGGACGCTCCAGGGGGGCGGCGTCGTCACCGTCACCGCACAGCTGGAGGCCAAGGACCTCGAGGCGGCGGAGACGGCAATCCTCGCGGAGATCCGCCGGATCCAGACCGAGGGAGTCTCGACGGCCGAGGTCGAACGAGCGGTGACCGCAGCTGAAGCTGAGCGCGTCTTCGGTCGAGAGACGGCCGAGGGATTGGCCCTCGCCTATGGTCGTGCCGAGACGGTGTGGAGCCTGGAGGAGGACCGCGCGTATGTCGCGCGCCTGAATCGGGTGACGCGCGAACAAATCCAGGAGGCAGCTCGACGTTACCTTGCAGCCTCCTATGCCCGGTTGGCTCTCGTGCCCAAGCGACCTGGATCGTGACGCGCGTCGCTCTCGCCATGATCGTGGCCGGCGCTCTGGACGCGGCCTCCATCGCGGCCCCCGCCGAGGCGACATGGATTCGCCAACGTCTCGACAGCGGCCTCGTCGTCCTCGCCCAGGAGAACCCGGCGGCGCCGGCGGTGGCGGTTTCCGTGCTGGTCAGAGTGGGGAGCCGCTGGGAGAGTGACGACAATGCCGGCATCACGAACCTCCTGCAGCAAGTGCTCGTCAAGGGCACGACAAGCCGCTCGGCTTTCGACATCGCGGAGGCCGCCGAAGCGATGGGAGGCAGCCTCAGCGCCTCCGGAGACACCGACTACGCCGAGATCAAGGGAGCGGCGCTGGCGCGCCACTGGAAGGCGCTCTTGGCCCTGATAGCGGACGTGACGCTGCGGCCGGCATTGCCGCCGGCAGAGATCGACAATGAGCGTCGAGTGATCGCCAGCGGGATCAAGAACCGCCTCGACCAACCGTTTCCGCTCACCTATGACACGATGATGGGCCGCCTCTTCAGGGGCCACCCGTACGGCGCCCCCTCCCTCGGGAGGGCCGCCGCGGTCGAGGCTCTCGACCGGCAGGCTCTCGCGGGTCACTACGATCGGTACTATCGCGCGGGCCGCATCATCGTCGCGGTCAGCGGACAGGTGCCCGCCCGTGAGGTGGCGGACGAAGTCTCGCGGCTCTTCGCGAGCGCGCCTCGGGACCGGGAGACGGGGGAGGCCCCCCTGGGCGTCCCATCCGCGGCGCTCGATCGCTTGGTCATCAACCGGCCGGCGGCCCAGGCGCAGATCATGCTCGGCTTCCTTGCCCCGCCCATCGGTCATCCCGACTATGCCGCGGTCAAGGTCTTGCAGATGGCCCTCGGCGATGGCATGGCCGGCCGTCTCTTCAGTGAGCTCCGTGACAAGCAAGGTCTGGCGTACTCGACGGGGGCCCTGTATCCGGCGCGCGTGGAGCCTGGATTCTTCCTCGCCTTCATCGGCACCGCGCCGGCCAGCGCGGGAAAGGCCGAGGAGGGTATGCGTGCGCAGGTCGAGCGGATCCGCAGCGAGCGTGTGTCGGAAGGAGAGCTGGAACGCGCCAAGGCCTACCTCCTCGGACAGTTCGCCCTCGACCGTCGCACGAACGCCCGGCTCGCTTGGTACGCGGCCTTCTACGAAGCCGCCGGAGTGGGCCACGATTTCGCGGACCGGTATGTTCGCGCGATCGAGGCGGTGTCGGCGGACGATGTCCTCCGGGTGGCCCGGGCCTACCTGACTTCGCCCACCGTGGTGCGGCTCGAGCCCGTGCCGCGCTGATCGCGACTCGGGCCCTCGCCTCGGAAGGACCGCGTCTCCGCCAGTGTTTCCTCTCAAAGACGATGTCCCGACCAATTCCACGCCCTTCGTCACCGTCGGCCTGATCGCCATCAATGTCCTGGTCTTCCTCTATCAAGTCTCCCTCCAGGGCTTGGCCTCGGCAGAGGGCTCCCGTGCCGCCGAGGCCTTTGTCCTCGAGTTCGGGCTGGTGCCCTGCCGGCTTACCGGGCATTGTGTGTCCCCCGAGGGCTTTCCTCCACCGGTGGTCTCCATGTTCACGTCGATGTTCCTCCACGGAGGACTCTTTCACGTCGCCGGCAACATGCTCTACCTGTGGATCTTCGGCAACAATGTCGAGGACACGCTGGGTCACGCCCGCTTCGTCCTCTTCTATCTCGCTTCCGGGGTTGGCGCTGCCCTCGGGCAGACCGGCTTCGGCCCCGAGTCGACCGTGCCGATGATCGGAGCGAGCGGGGCGGTCTCGGGGGTGCTCGGCGCTTATCTTCTTCTCTTTCCCCGGGCCAACGTCTTGACCCTCATCGTCTTGGGCTTCTTCATCCGGCTCGTGCGGATTCCTGCCGTCATCGTCCTCGGGCTGTGGTTCGCCGTGCAGTTCCTGAATGGCCTGATGAGGTGGAGCGCGAGCGCGTCAGGGGGGACGGGGGGCGGCGTGGCGTGGTTTGCTCATATCGGAGGCTTTCTCGTGGGCATGGCGCTGCTCTACGTGCTCCACCCGAGACGCCCTGCGCCGGGCGGGGCACGCCGCTCCTGGTAAGTTCTGCCTCCGCGGGGATTTCCGCTATACTTTCTCTATGCCCGGCGATCCTTTGGAAGGGCCCCAGGCTGCTCCGGAGGCGATCCCCGGGCCAGGCACCGGCCTGGAGAGCATCGAATGAAGGCTGTCATCATGGCGGGGGGGTTTGGGACCCGTCTCCGACCGCTCACGGCCCATGTGCCCAAGCCGCTCGTGCCCGTAGGCAATGTGCCGATCATGGAGCACACGGTCCGCCTGCTCAAACGCCGCGGGTTCAGCGATCTCGTCGTCCTCCTGTACTTCATGCCCGAGACCATTACCTCTCATTTCGGGGATGGCAGCCGCTGGGGCGTGCACATGACGTACATCACCCCCGCCGCCGACCTGGGCACGGCCGGGGCCGTCCGGTTCGCGGCGGAGGAGTCCAGCGAGCCCGTCCTCGTCATGTCGGCTGATGTGCTGACGGACTTCGACCTCGAGGCCGCCGCGGCCTTCCACCGCGCCAAGGGCGCCGAGGCGACCATGGTGCTCACGCGGGTGGAGCAGCCACTCGCCTACGGCATCGTCATCACGGACGAGGAGGGTCGCATCCTCCGCTTCCTCGAGAAGCCCGCGTGGGGCGAGGTGTTCAGCGACACCATCAATACCGGCATCTACCTGCTCGAGCCCTCGGTCTTCGGCGCGATCCCGCCGCAGCGGCCGTATGACTTCGGCAAGGAGCTGTTCCCGGCTCTCCTCGCTTCCGGACGCTCCCTCTGGGGTCACGTGGCCCGCGGCTACTGGCGCGACGTGGGGGATCTGACCGAATACCGGACGGCGCACATCGATCTGCTCCAGGGCGCGGTCGGGGTGGACATCCCGGGGGAACGGCACGAAGGCGCGGGCCACACCGTCTGGCTCGACGAGGGAGCGCGCGTGGACTATTCCGCGCGCTTGACCGGCTCGGTCATCGTCGGACGTAACGCCCACATCGCTCCGGGCGCGCGGGTGGGCAACTCGGTCATCGGCGCGGACAGCCTGGTTCACGCAGGGGCGGACATCCAGGGCAGCGTCTTGTGGGACGGAGTCGAAATCGGGGCCGGCGCGGTGATCAAGGAGGCGGTCATCGGGCGGAAGACGATCGTGCGGGCCAACGCCTTCCTGGCCGAGGGCGTGGTCATCGCGGATTCCTGCCGCATCGGGGAAGGCAGCGTGGTCAAGGCCAATGTCAAGGTCTGGCCCTACAAGGAGGTCGAGGACGGCGCCACCCTGGCCATGAGCCTCGTGTGGGGCGAGCGCTGGAGTCGGTCGCTCTTCGGGCGGTACGGGGTCTCCGGCCTCGCCAACATCGAGGTGTCCCCGGAGTTCGCGGCCAAGCTCGGAGCCGCCTTCGGTGCCACCGTCGGGCGCCATCGGGTCATGATCACGAGCCGCGACCATCACAAGGCTTCCCGGATGATCAACCGAGCGCTCATGTCCGGCCTCCTCTCGGTGGGCGTGGAGGTGCAGGACCTGGGGGTGGCGCCCATCCCGGTGGTCCGCTATCAGGTCGGGGCGCTCGGTCTCGCCGGCGGCACCCATGTCCGCAAGTCGCCGTACGATCCGCAGCTCGCCGACGTCAAGTTCTTCGACGCGCGCGGCCTCGAAGTCGCCCCCGACAGGGAAAAGGCAATCGAGCGGCTCTTCTACATGGAAGACTTCGAGCGGGCGCCCATGGACGAGATCGGTTCCCTGTCCTTCCCGCACGCGGGGACGGACCGCTACCGGGATGGTCTCCTCGAATCCGTGGACCGGGACATCGTGCGCAAGGCCGGGCTCAAGATGGTGCTCGACTACGCGTTCGGCTCGGCCTCCTCGATCTTCCCCGCCGTGCTGGGCGCCCTCGGTGTCGAGGTCATCGCGCTGAACGCGTACCTGGACGAGACACGGATCTCGAAGACCGCGGAGGAGTTCGGGCGCTCGCTCCAGCAGCTCTCGAACATCGTGCGCACCCTGGGGGCGGACCTGGGTGTCCTCCTCGACACGGGCGGGGAGAAGGTCTTCCTGGTGGACGAGAAGGGCGAGATCCTGCCGGGGGACCTTGCCCTCGCCCTCGTGTCCCTCCTCGTGATGCGCACGCGGCCCCCGGGCCGGATCGTCGTCCCCATCACCGCCTCGCGGGCCGTGGAGCGGATGGCGGAGGAGCACGGCTTCACGGTCACACGCTCGCGCGGCACCTCGCGCGCGCTCACCGAGGCCGCCCTCGCTCCCGACGTGGCCTTCGTGGGCGAGGAGCTCGGCGGCCTGATCTTTCCCACCTTCCACCCCGCCTTCGACGGCATGTCCGCCGTGGTGCGGGTCCTCGAGATGATGGCCCGTCTCGACGTGCGGCTCCATCAGCTGACGCGCGCGGTGCCGGAGAGCCACATGGTGCGGCTCGAGGTCCCGTGCCCGGACGAACGCAAGGGGGCGGTGATGCGGCGGCTCATAGAGGCGACCAAGCACTTCAAGGTGGAGCTGATCGAAGGCGTCCGGGTGCAGATGGGCGAGGACTGGGTGGCGGCCATTCCCGATGCGGACCGGGCGATCTTTCACGTCGTCGCGGAAGCGTCGGATCGAGATCGCGCGCAACGCCTGGCCGACGAGTACCGCGAACGCATCACGGGTTGGAGAAAGGAGCCCGCGTGAAGAAATCGCTCGCAAAGAAGCCGCATCCCGGACCCGCGCGCCCCGCCCCGGGCCGCGCGCCCGTCGGGGGACAGGCCAAGGTCAAGGAGCGGATCGACGTGGCGCTGGTGAGCCGAGGGCTTGCCCCCACGCGCGAGAAGGCAGCCCGGCTCCTCCTCGCCGGCGCGGTGCTCGTCGACGGCCGGCGCGTGGACAAGCCCGGCGTCCTCGTGGCCCCGGGGGCCGAGCTGAAGGTGACGGCGCGCCAGAAGTTCGTCAGCCGGGGCGGGGACAAGCTCGCCCACGCCCTCGTGGCTTTCGGGGTGGAGCCCAAGGGCCGCGTCTGCGTCGACGTCGGGGCGTCGACGGGCGGCTTCACGCACTGTCTCCTGGAAAACGGCGCCGCGCGCGTGTATGCCGTGGATGTGGGACAGGGCCAGCTGGACGCGTCGCTCCGGGCCGATGGACGCGTCGTGGTCATGGAAAAGACGAACGCGCGTCAGCTCGCGCCCGACGCCTTCCCGGACCCGCCGACGCTGGCCACCATCGACATCTCCTTCATCTCGCTGGAGAAGGTGCTCTCGCCCGTGTTCAACGTGCTCACCCCCGACGGTGAGGCCATCGCGCTCGTGAAGCCGCAGTTCGAAGTCGGCAAGGGCCTCGTGGGCAAGGGCGGCGTGGTGCGTGACGCGAGCCATCACAAGGCCGTCGTCGCGCGGGTGGCGCGCTACTGCGTGCTCCACGGGTGGCACGCGCGCGGAGTGGCGGTGTCGCCCCTCAAGGGTCCAAAGGGCAATCGCGAGTTCTTCCTCCACCTGACGCGCACCGGCCGCACCGCCGCCGATCTCGATCAGCTCATCGCCCGCGCGGCCGAGACGCCCGAGCCCGAATGAAGCGCATCGGCATCGTCGCAAAGCCGGACCGGCCGGATGCCGCCGGAGTGGTCGCCCGCCTCCTCGACTGGTGCGCCGAGCACGGGCTGCAGCCCGTGCTCGAGAAGGAGACGGCCGGGCTCTGTCCGGACGCGCAGGCGTCCACCGCGCGCAAGCCCGACCTGCCCGGGCAGGTCGATCTCCTCCTCGTGCTGGGCGGAGACGGCACGCTCCTGTCCATGGCCCGCCTCGTGGGAGACCTGGGCGTGCCTATCCTGGGCGTCAATCTGGGCGGGCTCGGCTTCCTCACCGCCCTGACCAAGGAGGAGCTCTTCCCGGCTCTGGAGGCCTTCTTGGCCGGGGGCCTCGTGATCGAGGAGCGGGTCATGCTTGCCGCGCAGGTGTGGCGTCAGGGTGAGCGCCTCTCGGAGTACGCGGCCCTCAACGACGTCGTCATCACCAAGTCGGCCATGAGCCGGATCATCAACCTCGCGGTGTCGGTGGATGGCCAGTTCGCCACCGCGTATCGGGCCGACGGGCTCATCATCTCGACGCCCACGGGCTCCACCGCCTATTGCCTCTCGGCGGGCGGCCCTATCGTGTTCCCGACCATGCCCGCCATCGTTCTCACGCCGATCTGCTCTCACACCCTGACCAATCGGCCCATCGTGCTGCCCGCGGACCAGCGCATCGAGGTCACCCTGCAGTCCGACCAGGACGTGATGCTGACCCTGGATGGACAGGTTGGCTTCGCACTCAAGGAAGCCGACGTGGTGGCCATCAGCCAGGCCACCGCACGCATCCGTCTCCTCCGCTTCCCCCAGAAGCATTTCTTCTCGGTGCTCCGGACCAAGCTCAAGTGGGGAGAGCGCTGAGCGGGCCGCTCCGGGATCGCCTGGCGTGTCCGGAGGGATACGGTTTGAGTCTGGCGCTCCTCGCGACGTAGCATAGCGGCCGACATGCTTCGCGAGCTCACCATCCGCAACCTCGCCGTCCTCGAGGAAGCGAAGGTCGCCTTCGCCGCGGGTCTGAACGTGCTCACCGGAGAGACGGGCGCGGGCAAGTCCATCGTCATCGACGCTCTCCTCCTGGTCCGGGGAGCGCGGGTGCAGGCCGACTTGATCCGCACGGGTGCCGAGACGGCCTCGGTGGAAGCGGTCTTCGAGGTGCCCCCGTCCGGTCCGGTGGCTGCCGTCCTCGACGAGGCGGGGCACGCCCCCGCGGATGGGCAGCTCGTCATCAAGCGGGAGCTGTCTCGATCGGGCCGCCACCGCGTCTTCGTGAACGATTCGGCGGCGACGGTGGGCTTGCTCGAGCGGCTCGGCGATGTCCTCGTGGAAATCCACGGGCAGCACGAGCACCAGCGGCTCATGGAGCCCGCCCGGCAGCTCGACCTCCTCGACCGCTTCGCGGACTGCGAGGAGGCGAGGCTCCGGCTGGGCGAGCGGTGGCGGCAATGGGACACGGCGCGGTCGGAGCTTGCGCGCATCCGGGACGAGGCGCGCGAGGGCGCCCGCAAGGAGGAGCTCTATCGCTGGGAGCTCTCGGAGATCGACGCGGTCCAGCTGCGTGACGGGGAGGAGGACGAGCTGCGCGGCGAGCGGCGGCGCCTCCAGAACGCCGAGCGGATCTATGCGGGCCTCCAGGAGGTGATGGATCTCCTGCAGGAGGACGCCCAGGCCGCGGGCGCCCGTCTCGGGCGCGCCGCGTCGCTCCTGCGTGATCTCTCCCGCTTCGATCCCGATGTGGGCGCACCCATCGAGGCGCTCGAGGGTGCCCAGGCCTACGTCGAGGACGCGGTGGCCCGGGCGCGCGCGCTCCGCGACCGCGCGGTCATGGACCCGGACCGCCTCCGCCTCGTCGACGAGCGCCTGGACGCCATCTCCGGCATCAAGCGAAAGTACGGCGAGACGGCGGCCGCGGTGAGCGCCTACCGGGAGGAGATCGCGCGCGCGCTCGACCGGATCGAGCGCCACGATGCCATCGTCGAGGAGACGCAGGCCGAGGTCGCGCGGGCGAGCGAGGCGGCAAGCCGTCAGGGGCGCGAGCTCTCGGAGACACGGGCGGAAGCGGCCCCGCGGCTCGAGCGACTGATTCAGCGCGAGCTCCGGACCCTCGGGATGGATCATGCCCGCTTCCGCGTGGCGCTTCGCCGTGAGGTCGCGGGCGCCGAAGACCTCGCGAGCGGCCCCGACGGATGGCGGCTCGGCGCGCGGGGGGCGGAGAGCGCGGAGTTCCTCCTCTCGGCCAACCCGGGGGAAGAGCTCAAGCCGCTGGCCAAGGTCGTCTCGGGCGGAGAGCTCTCGCGCACCATGCTCGCCATCAAGACCATCCTGGCCGCGAGCGAGGACGTGCCGAGCATGGTCTTCGACGAGGTGGACGCGGGAATCGGGGGCCGCGTGGCGGATGCCGTGGGCCACAAGCTCCGCCAGACGGCAGCGGGCCGGCAGGTCCTCTGCGTCACGCACCTCGCTCCCATCGCCGCGTACGCCGAGCACCACCTGCTCGTGGACAAGCGCGTGGCGAAGGGAGCGACCAAGACCACCGTCACCGCCCTCGACGCCGGGGGCCAGGTCGAGGAGATCGCCCGCATGCTGGGTGGCGAGCGGATCACGGATGCGTCGCGGCGTCATGCGCGCGAGCTGCTCAAGGCCGCGCGCTCGGGCGAGTAGTGTAAGATACTGCGCATGCTCTCCGTTCTCTTCCGCGCCGTTTTCGGGACCAAGCACCAGCGCGACGTCAAGCGCATGCGGCCGGCCGTGGAGGCGATCAATGCCCTCGCTCCCGAGCTCGAGCGCGTGAGCGACACGGCCCTCGCCGCGAAGACGGACGAGTTCCGCAAGCGCCTGGCCGATGGCGAGGAGCTGGACGACCTGCTCGTCGAGGCCTTCGCAGTCTGCCGCGAGGCTGCCCGCCGCACCGTGCGTATGCGCCACTTCGACGTGCAGCTCATGGGGGGCATGGTCCTGCACCGCGGCACCATCGCGGAGATGGCCACCGGCGAAGGCAAGACCCTCGTGGCCACCCTCCCGGCCTACCTCAACGCCCTGCCGGGCCTCGGCACCCACATCGTCACCGTCAACGACTACCTG
Source organism: Candidatus Rokuibacteriota bacterium (assembly GCA_003220345.1). Lineage (GTDB taxonomy): Bacteria > Methylomirabilota > Methylomirabilia > Rokubacteriales > CSP1-6 > AR37. The sequence continues at coordinate 10,356 of QHSC01000135.1, forward strand.
GCGCGGCGCGACGCGCAGTGGATGGGCCCCATCTATCACGCCCTCGGGCTCTCGGTGGGGGTCATCCAGCACGAGGTGTCGTACCTCTACGACCCCTCGCACGCCTCGCCGGACATCCGGCTCCAGGCCCTTCGCTCCTGCTCGCGCCGCGAGGCCTACCAGGCCGACATCACGTATGGCACCAACAACGAGTTCGGCTTCGACTATCTCCGGGACAACATGCGCTTCAGTCTGGAGGACATGGTCCAGCGGGAGCACTGCTACGCCATCGTGGACGAGGTCGACTCCATCCTGATCGACGAGGCGCGGACCCCGCTCATCATCTCGGGCCCCGCGGAGGGCTCGACGGAGCGCTACTACAAGATCGACCGCATCATCCCCAAGCTCAAGCGAGCCGCCACCATCGTCGAGGGCAAGCTGTCGGAGATCGAAGCCCAGGCCCCCGGGGACTACATCGTGGACGAGAAGTCGAAGGCGGTGTCGCTGACGGAGCAGGGGATATCGCATTGCGAGCGCCTCCTGAACATCGACAACCTCTACGATCCGTCGCAGATGGACCACCTGCATCACATCAGCCAGGCCCTCAAGGCCCACGCCCTCTTCAAGAAGGACGTGGACTACGTCGTCAAGGACGGCCAGGTCATCATCGTGGACGAGTTCACGGGGCGGCTCATGCCCGGGCGGCGGTGGTCCGACGGCCTCCACCAGGCCGTGGAGGCGAAGGAAGGCGTCAGGATCGAATCGGAAAATCAGACCCTTGCCACGATCACCCTCCAGAACTACTTCAGGATGTACGACAAGCTCGCCGGCATGACGGGTACCGCCGCCACCGAGGCGGAGGAGTTCGCGAAGATCTACAAGCTCGACGTCACCGTCATCCCCACCAACCAGCCCATGTCGCGCGTCAACTATCCCGACGTCGTGTACAAGAGCGAGCGCGAGAAGTTCGAGGCGGTGAGCTCCGAGATCGTGGCCGCCCATGAGAAGGGGCAGCCGGTCCTCGTGGGGACGGTCTCCATCGAGAAGTCGGAGCATCTCTCCCGCCTCCTCAAGAAGCGCGGCATCCCCCACCAGGTGCTGAACGCCAAGTATCACGAGCGCGAGGCGGAGATCGTCGCCCAGGCCGGCCGCGAGAAGACCGTGACCATCGCGACCAACATGGCGGGGCGGGGCACGGACATCCTGCTCGGCGGCAATCCAGACTTTCTCTCCAAGGAGATCCTGAGGAAGAAGGGCCTCGATCCCGCCCTCGCCCCCCCCGAGGCGCGCGAGACGGCCTGGGAGGAGGCGCGCCGGCTCACCGATCCCGAGCACGAGCGCGTGGTGACGCTGGGGGGGTTGCACATCATCGGCACGGAGCGCCACGAGTCGCGCCGCATCGACAACCAGCTGCGCGGTCGATCGGGACGCCAGGGCGATCCCGGCTCCTCGCGCTTCTACCTGTCCCTCGAGGACGATCTCCTGCGCATCTTCGGCTCCGAGCGCATCCAGCGCATCATGGAGCGCCTGGGCATGGAAGAGGGCGAGCCCATCGAGCACAAGCTCGTCACGCGCGCCATCACCACGGCCCAGAAGCGCGTGGAGACGCGCAACTTCGAGATCCGCAAGCACCTGCTCGAGTACGACGACGTCATGAACAAGCAGCGGGAGATCGTGTACGGGCTCCGCCGGGAGACCCTCGAGGGCGAGAGCCAGGAGGAGCAGATCCTCGAGTGGGCGAGCGAGGTCGCGAGCGCCATGGTCGGCCGCTTCGCCCCGCAGGACGCTCATGTCGAGGACTGGGATCTCGCGGGGCTCAACGAGGCCCTCTACCGCCAGTTCGACGTGCGGCTGGCCGCCGACGAGGCGGAGGCCGCCGTGGAGTCGGGATCGGCGGAAGCTCTCGAGGCCAAGGTGCAGGAGGCCGTCGAAGGCGTGTACCGGGAGCGGGAGCGGCAGGTCGGCCCCGAGCTCTTCCATCGCCTCGAGCGCTGGATCATACTCGGGCTGCGCTGGGAGGACGGCGAGTTCCGCGGCATCGATCAGCTCTGGAAGGACCACCTCCTGAACATGGATCACCTGAAGGAAGGCATCGGCCTCCGCGGTTACGGGCAGCGCGACCCGCTGACCGAGTACAAGAAGGAAGCCTTCGACATGTTCCAGGAGATGACGGAGCGCCTCAAGGAGATCGTCCTCGAGCAGCTCTTCAAGGTGCGCATCGGCCCCGCGGAGCTGGGGGCGCCGAGCGCCGCCGAGGCACCGCCTCCCGAGCCGCGGTGGCGCGAGATCCACGGGGATGCTGGCGCGGCCAATTCATCCCCAAAGGTCGTGGCCTCGTCGAAGGTGGGTCGCAACGACCCGTGTCCGTGCGGCTCAGGAAAAAAGTACAAGAAATGCTGTCTCCTGAAGGGCGCCTGAGGCAGCATCCAGCCCCGCATTTAGTACCTGGGAGCCTCGCCGTCCCCCACGTGTAGGGTTTTTTCTTTGGCGGTCCAGGGCACCCCGTGGTATCAGTAAGTGCGCCTGAGACGGCGCAAACCATGCGACTCCAGCACATCCTCATCCAGGGCTTCAAGTCCTTCGCTGAGAAAACCGATGTCGAGGTCTTTCCGGGCGTGACGTGCATCGTGGGGCCCAACGGATGCGGCAAGTCGAATGTCGCCGATGCCATTCGCTGGGCCCTGGGAGAGCAGAGCCCCAAGACCCTCCGCGGCCACAAGATGGAAGACGTCATCTTCCATGGCTCGGCCTCGAGGAAGGCGGTGGGACTCGCCGAGGTCAGCCTCGTCTTCGACAATGACGGCAGCCTCGCGGGAGACCTCAACGTCCCGTGGAGCGAGATCGGGGTGGCGCGCCGCCTCTACCGCACGGGCGAGAGCGAGTACCTGCTGAACAAGAGCGTGTGCCGTCTCCGCGACGTGCAGGATCTGTTCGCGGGCACGGGCGTCAATCCCAAAGCGTACGCGCTCATGGACCAGGACCGCCTCAACCACGTGCTCACGGCCAAGCCCTGGGAGCGCCGCATCTTCATCGAGGAAGCGGCCGGGGTGGCTCGCTACAAGCAGCAGCGCGCGGAGACGCAGGGCAAGCTCGACGCAACCCGGCAGAACCTCCTCCGCGTGCGCGACGTGATGGACGAGGTCAAGCGGCAGGTCGGCTCCCTCGAGCGACAGGCCAAGAAGGCCCAGCAGTACAAGGCCCTCCACCAGGAGCGCCAGGCCCTCGACCTCGCCATGATGGCCGCCGACTATGCCGGGCTCACGGCGGCCCACGAAGCCCTCGAGCAGGAGATGGGCCGGCTCCGCCGGGAGGAGGAGACGCAGCGGGTGACCATCGCGCAGATCGAGTCACGGGAGGCGACGCTGCGCGCCACTATCCAGGAAAGCGACTACCGGCTCGCCGACCTGCGCCAGTCGGCGCAGAAGTTCCAGGGTGAGCTCGAGCGTCTCCTCGAGCGCCGCGAGCAGATGGGCGCGCAGATCCGCGAGCTCGGCGAGGAGGAGGTGCGACTCGCCGAGGAGGTGCGGTCCCTCGGCGAGCGGCGCGCCGCCGTCGGCGTGGAGCGCGAGGAGACGATCCGCGGACTGGGGGAGGCGCGCGAGCGCTTCGGCGAGCGGGAGCGGCAGGTGCGCGCGCTCGAGGCGGATCTCGAGGCGTGCCGGGGGGAGCTCGGCCGGCGACGCGAGGCCCTGGAAGGCCTGCGCCTCGAGCAGATCCGGACGGCGGGAGAGCGGGCCGAGATGACCCGCTCGGCCGGCGAGCTGCGCGAGCGCCTGGCGCAGGTCGAGAGGAGGCGCGAGCGGCTCCAGGCCGAGACGACGGCCGCGCGCGCCGAGGCCGATGTCCTGGCCGCCGCGCGGCACCGGCTCGAATCGAGCTTCGAGCAGGCGGGCGCTCAGCTTTCGCTCCTCACAGGAGAGCGAGAGCAGGTCGACCAGGAGCTTCAAGGACAAGAGGGGCTGAGGGCACAGGCCCAAGAGGCCCTCGCCCTCCTGCGCGTGAGCCTCGCGGCCAAGGAATCCGCGCTCGAGTCCCTCCTTCGCCTCGAGCGGGAGCGTGAGGGCTATGGCTCGGGGGTGCGCTCCCTCTTCTCGGGGCACGGGGCGGCCGCGGTGGCGGGAGTCATCGGCACCGTGGCCGATCTCCTGGACGTGCCCGCGGGCCTCGAGGCCGCCGTGGAAGCCGTGCTGGGAGACCGTCTCCAGTGGGTGATCGTCGACCGTTTCGAGCAGGGCCGAGCCGCCCTGTCCTACCTCGAGCGCGAAGGCGCGGGAGCGGCCACGCTCCTGGCGCTGGAGACGCTGAGGGGAATCGACGCACCCCCGCCGCTCGACGACGATCCCGAGATCATGTGGGCGGACCGGCTCGTCGGCGGCCCGCGTCCCGAGCTCGTGCGCCATCTCCTCGGCCGCGTGGGCGTGGTCAGGCACCTCGACGCCGCCGAGGCGCTGTGGCGACGCAATGGCGTGGTCGCGACCTACGTGACGCGCGCGGGAGAGGTGCTGTCGCCGGCGGGAGCCCTCACGGGCGGGCGACGCGATGGCGAGCGCCACGTCAACGAACAATCGCTTCTCGGCCGCAAGCGCGCCATCCGGCAGCTCGCCGACGAGGTCGGCGCCCTCGGGCGCAACGTCGAGGAGAGCCAGCAGCGCCTCCACGCGCTCGAGGTCGCCGTCGACTCGCTGCGCGCGCGGCAGGGCATGCTGCAGGTGTCGGTGCATGCCCAGGAGACGGCCCGTCTCAGCGGGGGCAAGGACCTGGAGGCGACCCGGCGCGAGTCCGAGCGGGTGATCCGTCATCTCGAGACGCTCGAAGCGGAAGCTCGGCTGGTGAGCGCGGAGAGCGTCGAGACGGACGGGGAGCTCACCAGCCTCGAGGGCAGACTCAGCGATATCGAAGCCCGCGAAAGCTCGCTCGAGCGCGAGATGACCACGCTCCGTGAGCGCCTCGAGGTGGACCAGGCGGCCGAGGGCTCGCTCCTGTCAGGGGCCACCGCCGGTCGGGTGGAGCTCGCGACGGTGCTCGAGCGGGTGGAGTCGCTGGGACGCGATATCGAGCGGCTGGCCTCGCTGGGAAGCGAGTTCGAAACGCGGATCGAGGAGTCGGGGGCGCGCCGGGCGCAGATCATCGAGCGCCGGCAGGAGCTCGCGCGCGAGCAGGAACGGACGGACGGCCACGCCCGGGAAGTCGGCGCGGAGCGCGATCGGATGGAACGGGACGTCGCCCTGCGCGCCGAGGAGCACAATCGCCGGCTCGAGGAGCGGCAGGTGACGGAGACGGAGCTACGCGACGCCCAGCGCCAGCTCGACGCGCTCGTGGGACGCATCCACGAGATCGACATCCGGGAGACGGAAGGGCGCGTGCGGCGCGAGGAGCTTCTCCAGGAAGCGGGTCGGCGCCACGCCGTGTCCGGAGCAGAAGGGCTCCTGGCCGCGTACGACCCCACGCGCGATCTCGAGGCAACGCGGTCCAGGCACCTGGAGCTCGCGGAAAAGCTCGAGGGCATGGGCCCGGTCAACCTGGTCGCCGACGACGAGTACCGGGAGCTGACCGAGCGGCTCGAGTTCCTGCGAAGCCAGCACGACGATCTCGTCCAGTCCATGAAGGATCTCGAGAGGGCCCTCCGGGGCATGACGCGCACGGCTCAGGACCGCTTCCAGGAGGCCTTCGAGCAGATCAACCGGCACTTCGGGGAGATTTTCTCCCGTCTCTTCGAGGGCGGGCGCGCCGAGCTCCGCATGGTGCCACCCGAGGACGGCGACGAGGATCCTCTCGAGCTGGGAGTCGAGCTCATGGCCCAGCCCCGGGGCAAGCGACTGCAGGCCGTCACCCTCATGTCGGGAGGCGAGCGCGCGTTGACGGGCCTGGCCTTGCTCTTCGCGATCTTCTACTACCGCCCAAGCCCCTTCTGCGTGCTCGACGAGGTCGACGCTCCCCTCGACGACGCGAATATCCACCGCTTCATCCGGGTGCTGCGGGAGCTCTGCACCCAGACCCAGTTCATCGTCATCACCCACAACCGCAAGACCATGGAGGCGGCCGATGTCCTCTACGGCGTCACCATGCAGGAACCGGGTCTCTCCCGGCTCGTCTCCGTCAAGCTGACCGAAGCGTAACTATCCCTCCGAATTGACTGTTCGCCACGCGGGGGCGTAGACTCCGCGTGAGTAACCATGAGCTCTCTAGGGGTGTATCTGCGCGGGCTGCGCGAGGCCAAGGGGGTGTCCCTCGACGACATCTCGCGCTCCACCCGCGTCGGGCGACGCCACCTGGAGGCGCTGGAGAGCGACAAGCTGGAGGATCTCCCCGCCCGGGTCTTCGTCAAGGGCTTCATCCGCGCCTACTGCGACACCCTCGAGGCGCCTCCCGACCAGGCCTTCGACCTCTTCCGCCAGACGGCGGGCGAGCCCGCACGGGCTGAGCGTTCCACATCGCGGCCCTCCTTCGGAGCGCGGCCGCGTCGAGGAGGGCCGCTCCTCGTGAGCGCCATCCTCGTGCTGGCCCTGGGCGGGAGTCTCTTCGCCCTCCACCTCGGGCTCAAGGGTCCCGCCCGCGAGAGAGTGCAGGCCTCGAGCGTCACCCCCCGAGCGCCCGAGCCGGTCGCGGTCGCCCCCTCCGCACCCGCGACGCCGGCTGCGTCCTCGTCACCCGCGCCCAGCCCGGCGACCGTCGCCGCGGAAGCCAAGCCGACGGGATCCCATCGACTCGTCATGCGCGCCATCGAGCCGACCTGGGTCCGCGTCCAGATCGACGATGGCGCGGTCGCCGAAGAGCTCCTGCCGACAGGCGCCGTTCGCGAGTGGACTGCCGCTCGCGGGTTCGTGCTCACGGTCGGCAATGCCGGGGGGCTCGAGGTCGATTTCAACGGGCGTCGCCTTCCGTCGCTCGGGGCGCGGGGCGCCGTGATCCAGCGGCTCGTGCTTCCGCCAGACAAGCCCGAGGCTTCCTGATGGGCTTCTTGAGCGGGATCGCGGATCGCTTCCGCCAGGGACTCGAGCGGTCCCGCCAGGCCATGAGCCAGGGGCTCGATGGCCTCCTCGCCCTCGGGCGTCAGGTCGACGAGTCCATGCTCGACGAGCTGGAGGAGCTTCTGCTCGCCGCGGATCTCGGGGCGGAGACGAGCCAGGAGTTCGTCAGCCGGGTGCGCGCCGAGGCCAAGCGGACCGGCTCTCTCTCGGCAGCCGATCTTCGAATCCTCTTGAGACAGTTTCTCGAGGAAACGCTCGCGGGGGCGGCGGCGCCCCTCGAGCTCGAGGCGAGGCCGAGCGTCGTGCTCATGCTGGGCGTCAACGGCTCGGGCAAGACGACGAGCACCGGCAAGCTCGCGGCCGCCCTCAGGCAGTCCGGGAAGGGCGTGCTGCTTGCCGCCGCCGACACCTTCCGCGCCGCGGCCGTCGAGCAGCTCGAGGAATGGGGCCGACGCTCTGGCACGGAGGTCATCCGTCAGGGGCCGGGCGCTGATCCCGCCGCGGTGGTCTTCGACGCCGTGAAGGCGGCCATGGCCCGCCGTATCGACGTCCTCCTCGTCGACACGGCGGGGCGCCTCCACACCAAGAGCAATCTCATGGACGAGCTCGCGAAGCTCAAGCGCGTGATCTCGCGACAGCTTCCGGGGGCTCCCCACGAGTCGCTCATGGTGATCGAAGCGCCCACCGGCCAGAACGGGCTCCAGCAGGCCCGCCTCTTTCACGACGCGATAGGGCTCACGGGGCTCGTGCTGACCAAGCTGGACGGCACCGCCAAGGGCGGCATCGTGGTGCGGATCTGGAAGGAGCTGGGCGTGCCCATCAAGCTGATCGGGGTGGGTGAGAGCATCGAGGATCTCCAGCCCTTCGACGCGAAGATCTTCGCGGCGGGCCTCGCGGGGGAATGAGGACGACCATGACCGCGCGCACGTCGGAGATCGGGCCGACGGACATCAGCCCGACGGACATCAGCCCGACGGACATCAGATGGATGGGGCGCGCGCTCGAGCTCGCGGAGCGGGGACGTGGCATGACCTCGCCGAATCCCGCCGTGGGCGCCGTCGTCGTGGCCGACGGGCGGGCGCTCGGCGAGGGCTTCCACGCGCGCGCAGGCACGGCTCATGCCGAGGTTCTCGCCCTGGCCGCAGCGGGAGCCCTGGCCCGCGGCGCCGATCTCTACGTCACCCTCGAGCCGTGCAATCACGCGGGTCGGACGGCCCCGTGCGTCGACGCCATCCTGCGGGCAGGAGTGCGGCGCGTGGTCGCGGCCGTGGCCGACCCCAACCCGAGAGTCAGCGGGGGCGGCGCCCGCGCGCTGGCTGCCGCGGGACTCGCCGTCACCCTGGGCTGCCGGGAGCGGGAAGCGATCGCTCTGAACCGCGCGTTCTTCACGGTCGCCGGTCTCGGGAGACCGCACGTCACGCTGAAGTGGGCCGCCACCCTGGACGGCAAGACGGCGGACCACGATCAGCGCTCGCGCTGGATCACGGGCGGGGGCGCGCGGGCCGAAGCGCACCGGCTGAGGAGCGCGAGCGATGCCGTCGTGGTGGGGATCGGCACGGCTCTCGCCGATGATCCCGCCCTCGACGTGCGCCTGGCCGCTCCCTGGCCGCGCGAGCCGCTGCGTGTCGTGGTCGACAGCCGGGCTCGCCTCCCTCTCCACACGAGACTCGTGGCCGCGGGGTCCCCGGCGCGCGCCGTCGTCGCCGTCACCGATCTCGCCGATCCCGAGCGCGTGGCCGCCCTCGAGGCACGCGGCGTCACGGTGCTCCGATGCAAGGAGGAGGACGGCCACGTGGCACCGGTCGATCTGCTCGCGCGCCTGGGGGCCCTCGACGTCACGGGCCTCCTGCTCGAAGGCGGCGGGGAGCTGGCGGGCTCCTTTTTACGAGCGGGACTGGTCGACCGTATCGTCGCCTTCGTCGCTCCCGTGCTCCTGGGCGGACGTTCCGCCCCGGGGCCTCTCGCGGGCCAGGGACTTCGGCTGCCCGAGGCGCTCCGGGTGGGGCGTCTCGAGGCGCGCCCCGTCGGCGATGATTGGGTGCTCGAGGGCGACGTGGAAGCGTGGAGAAGGAGCTAGGCTGGATGTTCACCGGGATCGTCGAGGAGTGCGGACGGGTGCTCGAGCGGGACGGATCGCGTCTCACCGTTGAAGCCGATGCGACGCTCGGCGGCATCGAGATCGGCTCGAGCGTGGCCGTCAACGGCGTCTGCCTGACCGCGGTGGCCATCGGCTCCGGAGACCTCGCCTTCGATCTGGGCCCGGAGACCCTGTCGCGCACGGCCCTCGCCGATCTCGGCCCCGGCGACTCGGTCAACCTCGAGCGTCCCATGCGGCTCGACGGTTTCCTGGGTGGCCACCTCGTGCTCGGGCACGTCGACGGGGTCGGCTCGGTGATCGCGCTCGATCGGGCGGGGGAGACGGCGCGACTCAGGATCGAGTGGCAAGGTCAGGACTTGGCGCCCCTGCTCATTCCCCAGGGCTCGGTGGCCGTGGACGGCGTCAGCCTGACGGTGGCGGCCCTGGAGGCGGGGGCTTTCGAGATCATGCTGATCCCGCATACACTGGAGCGCACGACTCTGGGCGCCCTCAAGCCGGGACGGAGGGTCAACCTCGAGATGGACGTGATCGGAAAGTACGTGCTGCGCGTGCTGAGCGTGAGAGGGGAGCCACGGTGACCACGGAGACCCGACGAGAGTTCGCGAGTATCGAGGCCGCGGTGGAGGACATTCGCGCGGGGCAGATCATCATGGTCGTGGACGACGAGGATCGCGAGAACGAGGGCGACTTCCTCATGGCCGCCGACCGGGTCACCCCCGAGGCCGTCAACTTCATGATCATGCACGGGCGCGGCCTCATGTGCATGCCCATGCTCGCCGAGCGTCTCGACGAGCTGCAGATCCCCATGATGGTGAGCGACAACACCGCCCCCCTCGGCACCGCCTTCACGGTCAGCGTGGACGCCCGGCGCGGGGTGACGACCGGCATCTCCGCCTATGACCGGGCGGTGACCATCCGCACCCTCGTGAGCCCGACCGCCCGCCCCGATGACCTGGCCCGGCCGGGGCACATCTTTCCCCTGCGCGCGATGCCGGGGGGCGTCCTGAGACGGGCCGGCCACACGGAAGCCGCCATCGACCTGGCGAGGCTGGCCGGCTGCTACCCGGCCGGCGTCATCTGCGAGATCCTCAACGACGAGGGAGGCATGGCGCGGGTGCCCGACCTCCTCGCCCTGGGCCGGCGGCACGGGCTCAAGTGCATCACGATCAAGGACCTCATCGAGTACCGCATCCACCAGGAGAAGCTGGTCCGGCGCGCCGCCACCACGCAGCTGCCCACCGAGTACGGGGAGTTCACCTGCATCGCCTACGAGACCACGGTGGACGACCGGCTGCCCCTGGCTCTGGTCATGGGCGATGTGCGGGGCGAGGAGCCCGTCCTCGTCCGCGTGCACTCCGAGTGCCTCCCCGGCGACGTCTTCGGCTGCCGCCGCTGCGATTGCGGTTCCCAGCTCCACAAGGCGCTCGCCATCATCGAGCGCGAGGGCCGTGGAATCCTCCTGTACATGCGCCAGGAGGGGCGCGGCATCGGGCTCCTGAACAAGCTTCGCGCCTACGAGCTGCAGGACCAGGGCAAGGACACGGTGGAGGCAAACACCGTCCTGGGTTTCCAGGCCGACTTGCGCCACTACGGCATCGGGGCGCAGATCCTCGTCGATCTCGGCGCCAAGCGTCTGCGGATCCTCACCAACAATCCGAAGAAGATCGTCGGCATCGAAGGCTATGGTCTCCAGGTCGTCGAGCGCGTGCCCATCGAGATCCCTCCCACGGAGAACAACCGGCGATACCTCCTGACCAAGCGCGACAAGATGGGCCACCTCTTCTCTTCGTTCCCGGACTGACATGGCGGGCCGAGCTCCCCGCACCCCCTCGCGACCGCGCGCGGTCCCGGCGGGCCGCTTCGCCGTGGTGGCGGCTCGCTTCAACGAAGCCATCTCGAAGAAGCTCGCCGATGGCGCCGTGGCCGCCCTCAGCGAGGGTGGCGTGAGGCCCGAGCGCGTCGACGTCCACTGGGTGCCCGGCTCGTTCGAGCTGCCCCTGGCCGCCATGACGCTGGCGCGCACGCGCCGTTACGCGGCCGTCGTCTGTGTCGGCGTGGTGATCCGCGGGGAGACGCCCCACTACGAGTACGTGGCCGGCGCGGCCGCGCAGGGGCTGTCGCGCGTGGCTCTGGAAACCGGCGTCCCCGTCACCTTCGGCGTCATCACTTCGTTGACGGAGGAGCAGGCCTGGGAGCGCGCGGGCGGGTCCGTCGGTCACCGGGGGGAGGAGGCAGCGCGGGCCGCCCTCGAGATGGCGGGGTGGATGCGGGAAGGCCGCGCCTCGCGCCGGTCGGGGCGCCGCTGATGGGCAAGCGCCGGAAAGCGCGCGAGCTCGCGCTCCAGCTCCTGTATCAGCTCGATCTGCAGGAAGAGTCCTCCCCCGAGCCGCACCTCGACGAGTTCTGGATGCGACATCCCGTGGACGCGGAGGTCCGGGAGTTCACGGAATCCCTCATCCGGGGCACCAAGCTTCACGAGGCGAAGATCGACGAGATGATCTCCGGGTACGCCCAGAACTGGGAGATCGAGCGCATGGCCGTGGTCGACCGCAACATCCTCCGCCAGGGGATCTTCGAGCTCCTGTGGGCCGAGGAAGTGCCGCCCAAGGTGGCCATCAACGAGGCGCTCGAGGTCGCGAAGAAGTTCAGCACGCAGGAATCCTCCCGCTTCATCAACGGCGTCCTGGACCGCATCCACAAAGAGCTGCGTCCCTCCGACTGAGACCTGCGTGCGCTACGCGGTGCTCTCGGACGTGCACGGAAATCTCGAAGCTCTGTCCGCCGTCCTCGCCGATTCCGCGCGGGAAGGCGCGACCGGGCTCATCTGCCTGGGCGATGCCGTGGGTTACGGCGCGGACCCAAACGCGTGCGTCGAGCTTCTGGGCGAGCGCGTGACGCGGATGGTCGCGGGAAATCACGAGCACGGCGCGCTCGGCCTGATAGACCTCGACTGGTTCAATCCCGTCGCCCGGACCGCCGCCCTCTGGACGCGCGAGCAGCTCGGGCCCGATCACGCGGCGTACCTGGAAGCCCTTCCCCTCACCGCCGCTCTCGGGGAAGCGACGTGCGTGCACGCCAGCCCGAGGCACCCGGAGGAGTGGGACTATCTCATCTCCGCCGAGGATGGCTGGAGCGCCTTCCCGGACTTCTCGACGCGTCTGTGCTTCGTCGGCCACTCGCACCGGCCGGGCGTCTGGTCGCTGGGCTCGAGCGGCCCCGACTTCGAGGACCTCGGCGGTCCGGAGGGAGCTGACCGCCGCATCGGCTTCCACGACGGGCGGCGCTACATCGTCAACGTCGGCAGCGTGGGCCAGCCGCGCGACTGGGATCGCCGGGCCGCCTACGTGCTCTGGGACGAGGACGCGCGCAGCGTGACGCTCCGGCGCGTCGAATACGACCATCGCGCGGCAGCCCACAAGATCCTCGCCGCCTCGCTCCCGCGCGTGCTCGCCGATCGCCTCGCCAATGGGGTTTAGGCCGGGCTGGCCGGGGGCCGACGCTCGCCGGCGGCTCGGTCTCATCCTCTCGGGGGCGGCGGGAGCCCTGGCCTTTCCCGCGAACGACTGGTCGCTCCTCGCCTGGGTGTGGCTGGTGCCCGCGCTCGTGTCGGCATCCGAGCGGTCCCCACGCGGGGCGCTCGCCGATGGATGGCTCGCCGGGCTCAGCTTCTTCGTCGTGCTCCTGCGCTGGCTGGATCACACCTTCGAGAGCTACAGCGCGATTCCGTGGCCGCTGACCTGGCTTCCCATCGGAGCCCTCGCCGCCTATTGCGGACTCTACGTCGGGGTGGTGTCGGCCGCCGTGTCGTGGCTGGGAAGCCGGCTCGGCCGAGGCTGGGGACTGGCGGCGGCGCCGGCCCTGTGGGTAGCCGGCGAGTGGATTCGCGGCTGGCTCATGGGCGGCTTCCCGTGGGGGCTACTCGGCTATTCTCAGCACCGGGCGCTCGCGGTCATCCAGATCGCCGAGTTCGGCGGCGTCTATGCGGTCTCCCTGATCATCGTCGCCGTCAACGCCGCCCTGGCGTCCTGGTGCGTGCTGGGAATTCGGCGGGCGGCGCCCGGCGCCACCGCGGCCGCCGTTCTCACGGCGGGATCGCTCGCATTCGGCTGGTGGGTGCTCGCTCACGAATACGGCCCGGCGACGGGTCGTCCCGCCTCGTCCATCGAGGTGGCCGTCATCCAGCCCGCGATCGAGCAGTCCCTCAAGTGGGATCCCGCCCATCAGGCCGAGGCCCTCGCCCGCTACGAGCAACTCACGCGCGAGGCCGCGCGCTCGAAACCGAGGGTCATCCTGTGGCCCGAGACGGCAGCACCCATTTTTCTGCGCGGCGATCCCGTCCTGCTCTCGCGGCTGACCAGCCTTTCCGCCGAGCTCGGAGTGCCCATCCTGGTGGGCTCGATCGACCGGCTGGCGGGACCACGCGGTCAGTTCCTGAACAGCGCTTTTCTGCTGGGAGAACAGGGGATTACGGCCAAGTATGATAAGATTCACCTCGTGCCGTTCGGCGAGTACATCCCTCTCGCCGGCCTCATAGGCTTTGTCAGGAGCTGGGCCGAGTTCATCTCGGACTTCGCGACCGGGACCAGCCAGACGGTTTTCCCGTTGTCCGGGGCGCCATTCGGCACCGTGATCTGTTACGAGGTCATCTTCCCCGAGCTGTTCAGGGGTTTCGTGGTCGGGGGCGCGAGCTTCATGGCGAACATCACCAACGATGCGTGGTTCGGGCGTACGAGCGGGCCCTGGCAGCACCTGGGCACGCTGCCCCTTCGCGCGGTGGAGAACCGGGTCGCCATCGCCCGCGCAGCGAACACGGGAATCTCGGCGTTCGTGAGCCCATCGGGTATGGTGGGGCCGATGCTGCCCCTCTTCGAGCGCGGTCACCTCTCGGCGCGCGTGACTCTTCGGAGCCGGACCACGCTCTACACGCGCTGGGGGGACTGGCTGCCCTACCTCTGCCTCGCCGTCTCGGGGACGACGGCGGGGGCGGCTCTCCGTCGGCGAGCGACCTAAATCATGCTCGGAGACCTCAAGCGCGATCTCGCCGACGCGGAGAAGCAGCTCCAGGACCTCCGGGGGCATCTTTGACCTTCCCGCCAAGGAGACGCGGCTCGCCCTGATCGACCAGGAGATGTCGGCGCCCGCCTTCTGGGATGACAGCCGCAGGGCACAGACCCTCGTCCAGGAGCGCGCCGAGGTGGCCCGCACGGTCGGCCGCTTCAAGGAGCTCGCCCAGCAGGCGGAAGACCTCCGTGTCCTCTGGGAGATGGCCACGGAAGCGGGCGATGAGAGCGAGGCTCCGGAGATCGAGAAGGGGCTCGCCTCTCTCATGCACGATCTCGAGAGCTTCTCCATCAAGATCGTCCTGTCCGGACCCCAGGACAAGAAGAACGCCATCCTCTCGATCCATCCGGGGGCGGGCGGCACGGAGTCGCAGGACTGGGCCCAGAACCTCATGCGCATGTACCTGCGCTGGGCGGAGCGGGCCGGTTTCAAGGCCGAGGTGCTCGATCTCCTGCCGGGGGAAGAGGCGGGCATCAAGTCCGTCACCATCGAGATCACCGGAGAGTACGCCTACGGATATCTCAAGAGCGAGATCGGCGTGCACCGGCTCATCCGGATCTCGCCTTTCGATGCCTCCAAGCGCCGCCACACCTCCTTCGCCTCCGTCTCGGTGATTCCGGAGGTCGAGGACGTGGAGGTCGTGGTCAAGGACGAGGAGATCCGCGTCGACGTCTACCGCTCGTCCGGACCGGGCGGGCAGGGGGTCAACACGGCCGACTCCGCGGTGCGGATCACGCACCTGCCCACGGGCATCGTGGTCGCCTGCCAGAACGAGCGCTCGCAGCTGCGCAACCGCGACACCGCCATGCGCATCCTCAAGTCGCGCCTCTACCAGGTCTACGAGAAGAAGCAGCGCGAGGAGCTGGCGGAGCTGAGCGGAGAGAAGAAGGAGATCGCCTTCGGCAGCCAGATCCGCACGTACACCTTCCACCCCTACCAGATCATCAAGGATCACCGCACGGGCGTGGAGGTGGGCAACGTCGAATCGGTCATGGACGGCGGGATCGACCCCTTCATCGAGGCGTACCTCGGCCAGCCGAGATCGGCGTGACATGAGCGCCACGCCACCTCCCTCCGCGCCGCCACCGGGTGCGCCGCCGCCCGATGAACGACCCGGCGGTGCCAATCCGCTCGTCCGGCGCCGGCTCGAGAAGCTCGAGGCGCTCCGGCGGAGTGGGGTCGATCCCTTCGGCCAGCGCTTCCCCGTCACCCATTGGGGCGGCGAGCTCGCCCGCCGACACCAGGACGCGTCCGAAGACGCTCTCAAGGCCGTGGGACCCGTCACCGTGGCGGGGCGGGTGGTCGCCCTCCGGCATCACGGCAAGACCTGCTTCGCCCATCTGCGGGACCAGAGCGGGCAGATCCAGCTCTACGCGCGGGCCGACGCCCTCGGGGAGCGGTACGCGGCGTTCACCGAGCTCGACGTGGGTGATTTCATCGGCGTCACCGGGGAGCTCTTCCGGACGCGGACGGGGGAGCTGACGGTCGCCGTGCGAAGCTTCGAGTTCCTGACCAAGTCGCTGCGTCCCCTGCCCGAGAAGTGGCATGGGCTCAAGGACGTGGAGACGCGCTATCGCCGGCGCTATGTCGATCTCGTGATGAACCCCCAGGTGCGCGAGACCTTCGTGATGAAGAGCCGGCTCATCCGCGAGCTGCGCGCCTTCCTCGACGCCCGCGGCTTTCTCGAGGTGGAGACGCCGATGATGCAGCCCATTCCCGGCGGGGCGGCCGCCAAGCCCTTCGTCACCCACCACAACGCGCTGGATATGCCCCTGTACCTCCGGGTCGCCCCCGAGCTCTATCTCAAGCGCCTCGTGGTGGGCGGCCTGGACCGCGTGTACGAGATCAACCGCAACTTCCGCAACGAGGGCATCTCGACCCAGCACAATCCCGAGTTCACCATGCTGGAGTTCTACCAGGCCTACGCCGACTACGAAGACCTCATGGCCCTGACCGAGGAGATGTTCGCCCACCTCGGCACGATGCTGCTCGGGCGCACGACCCTTTCGTACCAGGGCGAGACCATCGATCTCGCCGCGCCCTGGCGGCGCGTGCCATTCTTCGACGCCATCTCGAAGGCCATCGGTCTCGCGGTGGGATCGGAGACCGACGAGGACTCGCTCCGGCGGGCAGCGCTGGCCGCGGGTGTGCCCGCGCCCAAGCCGGGGACGGGAGCGATCGGACTCTGGAAGGACGTCTTCGACACCCTGGTGGAGCCGGGCTTGATCCAGCCGACCTTCGTCACCGACTTCCCCATCGAGCTCTCGCCCCTGTCCAGGCGCAAGGCCGGCGACCCGCGCCTGGTCGACCGCTTCGAGCTCTACGTCTGTCGGCGCGAGATCGCCAACGCCTACTCCGAGCTCAACGATCCCATCGATCAGCGGCGGCGGTTCGAGGAGCAGGCGCGCGAGCGCGAGCGGGGAGACGAGGAGGCGCACTGGATGGACGAGGACTTCGTCCGCGCGCTCGAATACGGGATGCCGCCCACCGCCGGCGAGGGGATCGGCATAGACCGGCTGGCCATGCTCTTCACGGACTCTCCGTCGATCCGGGACGTGATCCTCTTTCCCCACCTCCGCCTCGAGCGTCGCGCGCCGGGTGAGGCGGCGGCCGCGGACGAGGAGGCCGACGCCTGATGGCCGGGCGCGGCCTGCCCGTCGAGCTGTTCCTCTCGCTGCGCTACCTGCGGGCGCGGGGCCAGCGGGCCAATCTCTCTCTGTTCGTGTGGATCGGCGTGGGCGGCGTCTTCCTCGGCGTCAGCGCGCTGATCGTGGTCCTGGCCGTGATGACGGGATTCCAGGACGGCATCAAGGAGAAGATCATCGCGGCCAACCCGCACATCCTGGTGGTCGACCCGAGCGGCCGCGGCATCGAGGACGGCCCGGGCGTGGCCGCGCGCGTCCAGCCCGTTCCCGGCGTGCGCTCGGCCACGCCCTTCGTGCTCCAGCAGGCCCTCTTCACCGGGCAGCGCGGTGGCGCGACGGGCGGTCTTCTCCGCGGGGTGGACCTCGCCTCGCCCGCCGTGCGCAAGCAGATCCAGGCCGACATCGGAGCGGGCAGCCTCGAGCCCCTCCTCAGGACCTCGGGCGAGCCCGCCCTCCTCCTCGGCCGCGAGCTGGCGCGCACGCTCGGGCTCGTGCCCGGGGATCACGTCACCGTCATCTCCCCGCAGGGGGCGATGACGGCCGTGGGCCTCGTACCCAAGATGCGGCGCTTCGAGGTCGCCGGCTACGTCGAGATCGGGCTCTACGAGTACGACGCGTCGATGGCCTACACGGGGCTGGCCGCGGCCCAGGAGTTCGCGGGGCTCGGCGAGCGCGTGTCCGGCGTCGAGATCAAGCTGAACGACCCCTTCGATGCCAAGGCCGTGGGAATCCGCGTGGCGAAGGCGGCGGGGCCGGGACTCTGGATCCGCGACTGGATGGGGATGAACCGCAACCTGTTCGCGGCGCTCCAGCTCGAGAAGCTCGCGCTCTTCGTGATCGTCACCATCATCGTCCTCGTGGCGGGCTTCGCCATCATCGGGCACCTCGTGCTCCTCGTGGCCGAGAAGCGCAAGGAGATCGGCATTCTCAAGGCTATGGGCGCCTCGGCGCGCAGCATAGGGACGGTCTTTCTCGTCACGGGCATGCTCATCGGCGTCGTGGGCACGCTGAGCGGCAGCCTGTTCGGACTCCTCCTGATCTGGGTGCAGAACACCTACAAGATCATCCGGCTGGCCGGCGACGTCTATCAGATCGACCATCTGCCCATGAAGCTCACGTGGCTCGACTTCACGCTGGTGACGTCGGCGACGCTCCTGATCTCCTTTCTCGCCACCCTGTCGCCCGCGAGACGGGCGGCGCGACTCGACCCCGTCGAGGTCCTTCGCTATGAGTGAGCCCCTCCTCGCGGTGAGGGAGCTCGAGAAGGAGTACCGGGTCGGGCCCGAGACGGTGCGGGTCCTGCGGGGGGTCAGCCTCGTGGTCAACCAGGCTGAGAGCGTGGCCCTCATCGGCGCTTCCGGGGTGGGGAAGTCGACCCTGCTCCATCTCCTGGGCGGCCTCGACAGGCCGAGCGCCGGCCAGGTCCTCTTCTCCGGCGAGGACATGTACGCCAGATCCGAGAGCTCGCTGGCGAGGCTCCGGCGCACGGAGATCGCCTTCATCTTCCAGTTCTACAACTTGCTCGGGGAGATGACGGCGCTCGAGAACGCCATGCTGCCGGCGCTCCTCCAGCGTCTGTCCGCCGCCGAGGCCCGGGAGCGCGGCGCGGGGGCCTTGCACGAAGTAGGGCTGGGCGATCGCCTCGGCCACCGGCCCGGGGAGCTCTCGGGCGGCGAGCAGCAGCGCGTGGCCATCGCGCGGGCACTGGTGGCTCAGCCCAGGGTCATCCTGGCCGACGAGCCCACCGGCAACCTGGATCCGAAGACGAGCGAGGTGATCTGGGAGCTCTTCATGCGGCTCCAGGCCGAGCGCCGTCTCGCCCTCGTCGTCGCCACTCACAATCACGACCTGGCGCGGCGGGCCGACCGCGGCTATCGCTTGTTGGAGGGGCGCGCCGTCGCCTGGCCTTGATCGCTGCGCTTCCCGGGCGCCGAGCCCACGCTTTCAGGTATTTCGGGGCCAATCGGGACGCTCCAGACAAGAAAAGGCTAGGCCGACCGAGGACTTGGGAGGTATACTCTCAACAGATTCGGGGCCACGTTACGGGCAGTCCAAACCCTGGGGAGCGAGGTCGCCAAGTGTTCGAGAGATTTACCGAGAGGGCGCGGCGGGTCATCATCCTTGCGAGGGAGGAGGCGGGCCGCTTCCGCCACGATTTCGTCGGGACCGAGCATATCCTGTTGGGGCTGATCCGGGACGGCGAAGGGATCGCGACGGCCGTCCTCCAGCGACTCGGCCTCCGACTAGAGACGGTCAAGGCCGAGGTCGAGCGGGCCCTCGCCGGCTTCCCCAAGACCCTGACCTTCGGTGAAGTCCCGTTCACCCCCCAGGCCAAGCGCGTCCTCGAGCTCTCGATCGAGGAAGCACGCCAGCTCGGCCACAACTACATCGGGACCGAGCACCTCCTCCTGGGCCTCATGAAAGAGGGCCAGTCCATCGCCGCCAAGATCCTCGAGTCCCTCGGGGCGAGGCTGGACGAGGTCAGGCAGGAAACCCTGGCCCTCCTGGGCGACCAGTACTACCCGCGGCCCAAGAAGCGCTCGCAGACCCCCGTGCTCGACGAGTTCGCCCGCGACCTGACCCAGCTCGCCCGCGAGGGCAAGCTCGACCCGGTCATCGGGCGCGAGACGGAGATCGAGCGGGTGATCCAGATCCTGGCCCGCCGGACCAAGAACAACCCCGTCCTCATCGGCGAGCCCGGCGTAGGCAAGACCGCCATCGTGGAAGGCCTCGCCCAGCGCATCGTGGGACACGAGGTGCCGGACGTGCTCGCCCAGAAGCGCCTGCTCCAGCTCGACCTGGGGGCACTCGTGGCGGGGACGAAGTACCGCGGCCAGTTCGAGGAGCGGCTCAAGGCGGTCATGAAGGAGATCCGCCAGTCGGAAAACGTCGTGCTCTTCCTCGACGAGCTCCACACCCTGATCGGGGCGGGGGCCGCCGAAGGCGCCATCGACGCCTCGAACATGCTGAAGCCGGCCCTCTCCCGCGGCGAGATCCAGACCATCGGCGCCACCACGCTCGACGAGTATCGAAAGTACATCGAGAAGGACGGGGCCCTCGAGCGGCGCTTCCAGCCCGTCATCGTGCGGGCGCCCTCCGTGCCCGAATCGATCGAGATCATCAAGGGGCTTCGCCACAAGTACGAGGCGCATCATCGGGTCAAGATCACCGACGAGGCCATCGACGCGGCGGTGAAGCTCGCGGACCGCTACATCACGGACCGCCAGCTGCCCGACAAGGCCATCGACGTGATCGACGAGGCGTCCTCGCGAACGCGGCTCATGGCCTTGACGCCGCCGCCCGAGATCAAGGAGATCGGCAAGGAAGTCGAGCGTGTCGTCCGTGAGAAGGACATGTACCTCGAGGCACAGGAGTTCGAGAAGGCCGCCTCGCTCCGGGAGAAGGAAAAGCTTCTGCGCGGTCGCGACGAGGAGATGAAGCGGGAGTGGGACAAGCGCAAGGGCAAGGGCCCGCAGACGGTCAGCGAGGAAGACATCGAGTACATCGTGTCCCGTTGGACGGGGATCCCGCTATCCAAGCTCGAGGAGAAGGAATCGGCGAAGCTCGCCCGGATGGAAGAGGCCCTGCACGGGCGCATCGTGGGTCAGAAGGACGCGGTGGTGGCCGTGTCGCGAGCCATCCGGCGCTCGCGGGCCGGGCTCAAGGACAGCCGCCGTCCCGTGGGCTCCTTCATCTTCCTCGGACCTACCGGAGTGGGAAAGACCGAGCTCGCCCGTGCCCTCGCGGAGTACCTCTTCGGGGACGAGAACGCGCTCATCCGGGTGGACATGTCCGAGTACATGGAAAAGTTCTCGGTGTCGCGCCTCCTCGGCGCCCCTCCAGGCTACGTCGGGTACGAAGAGGGCGGCTTCCTGACCGAGAAGGTGCGGCGGCGGCCCTACTCCGTCGTCCTCTTCGACGAGATCGAGAAGGCCCATCCGGACGTCTTCAACATGCTCCTGCAGGTACTCGACGACGGGCGCCTCACGGACTCCGTGGGCCACGTGGTCGACTTCAAGAACACCATCCTCATCATGACCTCGAACCTGGGCACGAGCTTCATCGGCAAGCGCACGGCCCCGGGTTTCCTGGCCGAGGGCGAGGGCGAGACGCACGACAAGATGAAGGAAAAAGTGCTCGACGAGCTCAAGCGTGCCTTCCGGCCGGAATTCATCAACCGGGTCGACGACATCATCGTGTTCCACGCCCTGTCCAAGGAGAACATCACGGCCATCGTCCGCCTCATGCTGACCCGCATCAATGCCCAGATCTCCGACAAGGGCATCCAGCTCGAGCCCACGGAGGCCGCCCTGGATCTCCTCGTGCAGAAGGGCTTTGATCCCACCTACGGGGCGCGGCAGCTGCGCCGGACCATCCAGAAAGAAGTCGAGGATCCGCTCGCGGAAGCCATCGTGCGCGGGCAGTTCGCGGACGGGGCGCGGATCGAGGTCGACGTAAACGGGGACGGCTTCATCTTCCGGGAGATACAGATCGCCGAGCCGCGGCTCGCGCTGGCCGAGCACTAGACGGACCGACACTCGACTGAGCCGACCGGGACCATGACCGCGCGGGGGAGATTTCTTCTCTCCATTTTTTTTGTCCTCACTCTGCTGGCCGTCGGTGCCGGCGGAGCCGCTCCCGCCGTCGCTCAGACCACCCCCCCGGGCGGAGAACAGCGGATCCTCATCAAGGAGCTCGCCGTGCAGGGCAACCGACGCGTCCAGGAAGCGGTCATCCTGGGCCGCGTGCAGTCCAAGGTGGGCACTGCCTTCATTCCCCCGCGCGCCGCCGACGACATCCGATCGATCTTCGCCCTCGGCTTCTTCGATGACGTCCAGCTCAAGGTCGAGGACTTCGAAGGGGGCGTGAAGCTGACCTTCGTGGTCACCGAGCGCCCCTTCGTCCGGGACCTCTCCTTCGCGGGAAACAAGCGGCTCGACGCGGCCGTCCTCCAGGAGAAGATCGACCTCAAGCTCGGGGGCGTCTACAACCCCGTGGAGGTGACGCGGGCGGCCGAGAAGCTCAAGGAGTTCTACGAGGAGGAGGGGTACTTCGAGGTCGGGATCAGCCCAGACGTGACCAAGCTGCCCGACGGCGACGTGGCGGTGAGCTTCCGGATCGTCGAGGGGCGCAAGATGACGATCGAGAAGATCGTCATCGAGGGCACGCAGGGCGTCAAGCCCGAAAAGATCAAGGAGATCTTGCTCACGCAGGAGCGGCAGTACTTCATCCTGCGGGGAACCGTCCAGCGGCAGAAGCTCGAGGAGGACGTGGACCGGATCGTCGCCTTCTACAACGACAACGGCTACATCCAGGCGCGCGTGGAGTCCACGGAAACGCAGGTAGACCGCCAGAACGCCCGCGTCACCATCAGGATCGTGGTGGTGGAGGGTCCTCAGTTCAGGGTGGGCGGGGTGGACATCACGGGCAACAATATCCTCCCCATCGAGGAGATCAGGCGTCGGGTCCAGCTCAAGCCCAATGACATCTACTCCCGCGCCAAGCTCCGCGACAGCGCCAAGGACATCGGCGACGTGTACGGCACCATCGGGCGCGCCGCCGCCGACATCAATCCCCAGATCGCCCTGGACGTACCGAACCGGAAGGTCAACATCACCTTCGAGATCACCGAAGGGCCCGAGGTCTTCGTCGAGCGCATCAATATCTCGGGCAACACCCGCAGCCAGGAGAAGATCCTGCGCCGCGAGATCCCCATGCACGAGGGGGACCTGTTCACCACCCAGAAGCTCGCCCGGGCGAAGCAGAAGCTGAGCAACCTGAACTACTTCGACAAGGTGGAGACGCGGACGACGCCGGGCTCCTCCAAGGACAAGATCGTCGTCCACATCGAGGTGACGGAGAAGCCGACCGGCCTCTTCTCCATTGGCGGCGGCTACAGCTCCCAGGACGGCGCCCTCGGCACCCTCGACCTCTCCCAGAACAATTTCCTCGGCCGGGGCTGGCAAGTGTTCCTTCGCCTGCGCGGGGGCGCCAGCACCCAGCAGGGCACCATCGGCTTCACCGAGCCCTGGCTCTTCGATCGACCCCTCGCCGCGGGCTTCGACCTGTACAATAACCGGCGCATCTTCAATGACTACACCATCAATTCCCTGGGCGGCGATGTCCGGATGGGTCATCCCCTGGGCGACTACGCGCGGTGGAACCTGATCTACAAGCTCGAGCAGGACCAGCTCTCGGGAGTGAATCCGAACGCGAGCCCGGAGCTGCAGGACGCCAAGGGCACCACCATCACCTCGCTCGTCGGCGGGTCCCTCGCGCGCGACACCCGCGACAGCCTCCTCGATCCCACGAAAGGAAACTTCTCAACCATCGGGGCCGACTTCGCGGGCATCCTCACCAACGACAACCGCTACGTCAGACTCACCGCCACCACCATCCAGCATCAGCTCCTGTGGTTCGGGCACGTGCTGAGCGCGCGTCTCGGCACCAGCTACGAGGTCGGCTGGGACGACAAGCCCGTGCCGCTCTTCGAGCGCTTCTACCTCGGCGGCCCCAATTCCGTCCGCAGCTTCAAGCTCCGTCAGATCTCCCCGCGAGACGAGTCGGGCACGCGGATCGGAGGCAACTTCCAGGTCCTCAGCAACCTGGAGTACACCATCCCGACCTTCTGGGGGGTCAAGCTGGCCCTCTTCTTCGACGCGGGCAACGTGTATGGCCCCGACAGTCACATCGGAACGAAGGTCGACCTCACGAGCCTCAAGTACGCGGTGGGCATGGGTCTGCGCTGGAACTCGCCCTTCGGGCCCATCCGCGTCGACTACGGCGTCAATCCAGACCCCAAGCCGGGGGACAAATTCGGCGAGTTCCACTTCGCCGTGGGTACGGCGTTCTAGCTCAAGGAGGGCAGGAGCATGATTGGGCGTCTCAGGATGCTGGGGGCCGCAGCCGTCGTCGCCGTGGCCATCCTTGCCGGGCTGTGGTGGGTGTCGCCCCGCGTGGAGGCCCAGGCGCCTCCGCCCGGACGCGTGGGCTTCGTGGATCTTCAGCGCATCCTCGCCAAGTAGGGCGACCTCGACAAGCTACGTGACGAGCTCGAGAAGAAAGGGCAGCTCCTCTCCGTCGAAGCGCGGCGCGACAAGCAAGAGCAGCTCGAGCGCAAAGTCCGCGACGTCAGGCGGCTCGTCGACGACCTCGAGAAGGAGCTGCAGAAAAAGGAGCAGGGGCTGCTCGCCAAGGTACTGCGCGACGTCGAGGGAGTGGTGGCCAAGATCGGCAAGGAGCGGGGCTATCTCATGATCGTGGAGCGTCGTCAGGGCGGTCTCATCTTCGGTGCCCCCGAGGCGGACGTCACCGAGGAAATCATCAAGGCCTTCGACGACGAGATGCGGAAGGCCAAGAAGTAGAGGCTGTGAGCGCCTACACGCTCGGCCGGCTCGCCGAGGCGCTCGGCGCCACCCTCCACGGGGACGCTTCGCAGCTCGTGCGCGGGGTGGCGCCCCTCGAGAGCGCCGGGCCCGAGGAGGTTTCCTTCGTCACCGGCGCGAAGTATCACCGCCTGGCCGCGGCGAGCGCGGCCGGCGCGCTCGTGGTTGGGCCGGAGACTGAGGATCTCGACCGACCGCTCCTGCGCGTGACCTCACCCCAGGCGGCCCTGATCGCTCTCCTGCGGCTCTTCCATCCCGAGCCTCCCGTCGAGCCAGGTGTGCACCCCGCGGCCTGCGTGGCCGCCGGCGCGCACGTGGATCCCACGGCCGCGGTGGCCGCGGGGGCCGTGGTCGAGCGCGACGCCGTGATCGGGCCGCGCACCTCCGTGGGCGCCCTCAGCTATGTCGGGCGGGGGGCCGTGCTCGGCGCCGACGTGCGGCTGTATCCGCGGGTGGTGGTGCGGGACGGTGTGCGGCTCGGTGATCGCGTCATCGTCCATCCCGGCGCCGTGCTGGGCGCCGATGGATTCGGCTATGCGTTCGACGGAGCCGCCCACCAGAAGATCCCGCAGGTGGGAGGGCTCATCATCGAGGACGATGTCGAGATCGGAGCGAACACCACCATCGACCGCGCCACCCTGGGCGCGACCATCGTGCGGCGCGGCACGAAGATCGACAACCTCGTGCAGATAGGCCACAACTGCGATATCGGTGAGCACGTGATCCTGGTCGGCCAGGTGGGCGTGTCGGGCTCGTGCAAGATCGGCCGCCGGGCCGTGCTGGCCGGACAGGTCGGCGTGGCCGACCACGTCACCATCGGCGAAGGGGCGATCCTGATGGCGCAGGCGGGGGTGGCCGGCGACATCCCGCCGGGCGAGGTCTGGACCGGCTACCCGGCGCGGCCGGCAAGCCAGACCCGCCGGATCTGGGTGGCCGAGGCCATGCTGCCGGAGCTCCTCAAGCGGGTGCGATCCCTGGAAAAGCAAGTGCGAGAGCTCGGGGGCCTCGCCCGATGACCGAGCCGGCGCGGATCCACCCCACGGCCATCGTGGAGCGCGGGGCCGAGATCGGGGCGGGAACGGCCGTCGGCCCATACTCGATCATCGGGGGCGCCGTCCGGATCGGCCCGGACAGCGAGGTCGGCGCCCACGTCGTCCTCGAGGGGCGAGTGGCCATCGGCGCGCGCTGCCACATCGACCACGGCGCGGTCATCGGCGGGGTGCCCCAGGACCTCAAGTACCGCGACGGCCTGCCGGTGGGGGTGACCATCGGCGACGATACCGCGATCCGCGAGTACGTCACCATCCATCGGGCCACGCGCGAGGGCCACGACACCCTCGTGGGGAGCCATTGCCTGGTCATGGCCTCGAGCCACGTCGCCCACGACTGCGTCGTCGGCAACCATGTCGTCATCATCAATTTCGCGGGCCTCACCGGTCACGTCGCCGTGGGGGATCACGCGACCATCGGCGGTCTCTCGGGTATCCATCCCTTCGTCCGCATCGGCACCCACGCCTACCTCGGAGGCTGCTCGAAGACCCTGCAGGACGTCCCGCCTTTCGTCATCGCGACCGGAGTTCCGGCGACGGCCCGCGGGGTCAACGTGATCGGGATGCGACGGGGAGGGATAGACGCCGAGGGACGGCGGCAGGTGCAGGCGGCCTTCCGGATCCTCTACCGCTCGGGACTGGCCCCCGGCGCCGCCAGCGCCCGCATCAAGACCGAGCTCGGGGAGCACCCGCTCGTGGCCCGCCTCGTGGAGTTCATCGAGGGATCACGGCGTGGCATAGTGCGAGGGGGCCGGGAGGCGGGGACCGAGAACGAGGACGCGGAGAGCGAGGAGCGCGTGTGGTGAGCGCGGAGGGGCAGGGTCGAATCAGGGCCGGCGTGGTCGGCGCGGGCCACATGGGCCAGTATCACATCCTGGCCCTTGCCGAGCTCTGGGACGTGGACCTCGTGGCCATCTGCGACACGGATGTGGAACGGGCCCGCAGCGTGGCCTCCCAGTACTCCGTCAGATCCGTCTCCACCCACCACGAGCTCGCGGGTCTCGTGGACATCGCCACCGTGGCCGTCCCCACCGACCGGCACTTCGAGGTGGCGCGCGAGCTGCTCGAGGCGGGCGTCGACGTACTCGTCGAGAAGCCCATGACGTCGACGCTGGAGGAGGCCAAGGAGCTTTTCCGCATCGCGCGGCAGCTCGGGCGCGTCCTCCACGTGGGCCACGTCGAGCGCTTCAACGGCGCCGTCCAGGAGCTGCGCAAGATCGTGGAGCGGCCCGTGCTCGTGGAGTCCCGACGCCTTGGCCCCTTCGTCCCGCGCGTGCAGAGCGACTCCGTGGTCATGGACCTCATGATCCACGACATCGACATCGTGCTCGGCCTCGTGGACAGCGAGCCGCGGCGCATGACAGCGGTGGGACGGTCCATCCACTCGGAGGTTGCCGACGTCGCCAACGTCCAGATCGTGTTCGACTCCGGCACGATGGCCACCATCACGGCCAGCCGTGCCACGGAAGAAAAGATCCGCACCCTCGCCATCACCCAGCCCGACGCCTACATCCTCCTCGACTACGCGGACCAGGACATCCAGATCCATCGCCGGGTCGCCCAGGAGTACACGCTCAACCGCGAGTCCATCCGCTACCGCCAGGCCTCGTTCGTCGAGCGGCTGTTCGTCCACAAGGACAACCCCCTCAAGCTGGAGATCCGTCATCTGATCTCCGCGGCCCGCGCCGCCCGGGCTACCGGCCAGGTAGAGCTGCCGGAAACCGAGGACCTGCGGTCCCTGGCGGTGGCGTTGGAGATCGAGAGGATGATCCGCGAGGGTCGGGGGGAAATCGCCTGGCCGAAGGATCTTCCGTGGAGCGCCGCCTCGCGGTGATGGCGGGGGCCGGGGTCCTCCCCGGCCGTGCCGCCGCGGAAGCCGCCCGCCAGGGCTGGCAGGTCGTCGCTTTCACCTTCGACGCAGCCGCCGGAATCGAAGCGCACGCCGAGCGGGTCGTCCCGTGCTCGCTCACCGACCTTCAGGAAGTGGTGCGCGCGCTCCGCGACGCCAAGGTCCGCTCGGTCATCTTTGTCGGCAAGCTGTGGAAGAAGGAGGTGTTCAGCCGTGTTGGTACGACGGACGATCTTGGTCGCCACATCGCTCGATCGGGCCTCTCGGACGAGGCGCTGGCGGCCATGGTTCTGGCCACCCTCGAAGGGATCAATATCGAGGTCCTCGACCCGCGCCCCTTTCTCGATCCGTGGATGGCGGGGGCGGGCACCCTGACGGTGCGCGCGCCGACCCCGGCCGAGTGGAGCGAGATCCAGGCCGGCTTCGCGCTGGCCCGGCATCTCGCGGCGTACGGAATCGGCCAGAGCGTCGTTCGGTCGCGCGGGGTGACCTTGGCCGTCGAGGCGGCCGAGGGTACCGACGAGACGATACAGCGAGGGACGAGCCTTGGCGGCCCCGGAGCCGTCGTGGTCAAGGCCGTGGCGGAGGGCCATGACTTCCGATTCGACATCCCGACCATCGGTCCGGCCACCCTCGAGGCGATGGCGACCGGGGGTGCCACTGCTCTCGCGGTGGAGGGGGGCAAGGTCCTCATCGTCGATCGGGAGGCAACCGTGCGGTTCGCCGACAAGGCCGGCATCACGATCGTGAGCAGTGATCTCTCGAGTAGCGGTGGCCATGCCTGACCGCACCATCATGCTCTCGGCCGGGGAAGCCTCGGGCGACCTCCACGGCGGAACCTTGTGCCGCGCCCTCCGCGCGCTCGAGCCCACCGTGAACCTCGTCGGCATGGGCGGGCCCCGCATGGCCG
>QHSC01000423.1:0-3843 GCA_003220345.1 Candidatus Rokuibacteriota bacterium
GGCTCGGACCCTCCGGAGAAGATGACGTCCGGTTTCCGCTGGACCAGCTCGGTGGCCAAGGCGGGGAGCCGCTCGGGCCGGCCCTCTGCGTTGCGGTAGTCGAAGGCGAGATTTTGACCGGCGACGTACCCGAGCTCGCGGAGTCGCTTCTCGAAGAGGACCCAGGATATTTCGGAGCGCAGGACCCCGGGGGACAGCGCGGCAACCCTTACGGCTCTCCCGGCCGGCTGGGCCTCGGCGGCAAGCGGCGCGGCGAGGAGACCGCCCACCAGAGTGTGGAGGAACGTGCGCCGGTTCATCACTGGATGATCTCGTCCGCCCGTTGCAGCAGCGATGGAGGGATCGTCAGCCCGAGGGCCTTCGCGGTCTTGAGATTGATGACCAGCTCGAACTTGGTGGGCTGTTCCACGGGAAGATCAGCGGGCTTGGCGCCCTTGAGGATCTTGTCCACATATCCGGCGGCCCGACGATGCAAATCCTCGTCTAGTGGCCCGTAGGCCATGAGCCCTCCGGCCGTTGCAAAACGCCTCTCGTAGAAGATCGAAGGGATTCGGCTCCGTGCGGCCAATTCTGCGACCTTCGCTTCGTTAAGCAGGGTTACAGGGTCCAGGAGCACGGTGAGAGCGTCGGCGTGGCGGGCCACGGCGCGACGAAATGCGCCCTCCAAATCCGCGGCGCTGCGCACTTCGATGGATTCGAGAGAGAGACCTAGGGCTCGGGTCGCTCCCTCGGTCTCTCGGAAGCTCGCCGAAGCCTCCGAGTGGCTGGGATTCCAGAGGACGGCCACTCGGGATATGTGAGGAACAGCTTCCTTGAGGAGACCCAGCCGCTTGCTGCCCAACTCCGTGGCCATGCTCGTGAGCCCTGTGATGTTGCTGCCCGGTTGCGCGAGGCTGGCGACAAATCTGGCCTCAACAGGGTCGCCACCCCACGCCATCACCACAGGGAGAGTTCTGGTCGCCTGTTGAGCAGCCCGTGTCGCAGTAGGGCCTCCGGTTACGATCAGATCGACCTTGAGATTGACTAACTCGGTCGCAAGCCCACGGAGTCGATCGGCTTTCTCCTGCGCGAATCGGTACTCAATAGTGATGTTCTTTCCCTCGATGTAGCCGAGCTCGCGGAGCCCTTGGCGCAAGGCCTCTGTCCGGGGAGACGGCCCGGAAGCGATAGATAGATATCCAATGCGGTACACCTTCCCCACCTGCTGCCCCTCGGCGGCAAGCGGCGCGGCCAGGACAGCGAGGATGAGAGCGAGGATCAGGGCAATCGGTTTCCGTGTCATCGCTCTCTGTTCTTCAAGAGGAAGCCTTGACAGGCGAGATATCCCGCAATGAGAAGACCGATCCAGCTGACCCAGACCGGTACGGTCCACTCTCCCAGGGTCACTTTCCAACCATAGAAGAGCCGCAGCACGTGGAGAAGGGCGATGAGCGCAAAGATCGAACTGGTCACAAGCAGAAAGGCTCCCTGTTTCATCGATCCTCCTTCCGTCGGCTGCTCTACCGGCAGATCGGTCAGCTTGCTACCTTTCAGAATTTTATCAACGTAGGTGGCCGCTCGCCGATGCATGTCAGCAACGTTTGGGCCGTAGGCCATGAGGCCACCAGCCTTTACGTGGTCAGTCAGCCCGTACATCGCTGGCCGGCGGCTTCTTGCCGCGAGTTCTGCGATTCGTGTTCGATTAGCGACGAGCATCGAATCCAGGAGAACGATGACCGCGCCCGCGCGCTCCCTCGTCATCGCCGCAAAGGCGCCTTCGACTTCTCCAGGACCACGGACTTCCAGAGAATGAAGCCGGACTCCCAGTGTCCGGGCCGCATCCTGGGCGTGTAGCAACTGAGGTGCGTTACTGGCGTTGGTCGGATTCCAGAGGAGGGCCACGCGGGATAAGTTGGGAACGACCTCCTTGAGTATCTGCAACTGTTTGCCGACGAGCTCGCCGGCCATCATGGACAACCCGGTCATATTCACTGCTGGCCGGGCGATACTGACGACGAATCCAGTCGCGACAGCGTCGCCAGCGTTCGTCATGACGATGGGGATCGTCGGTCCCTGGCGAGGTCGGGAAGGCGCTCGGTCCTTTCCTCCGCCCATCGATACTCAATCGTCATGTTCTGACCCTCAACCCAACCTAGGTCGCGCAACCCTTGGCGGAAGGCCTCGACGAAAGTCTGGGTTCTTGGATCATGAAGGGAGCTCGGGGATAGAAAGCCGATACGGGTGGCCCTCCCGGCCGGCTGCGCCTGGGCGACGAGCGGCGCGGTGAGGAGGACCGCACCAGTGCCCGCAAGGAATGCGCGGCGATGCACTATGAATAACCTCATCCGCCTGGTGCAGCAGCGATTGCGGAATCGTCAGCCCGAGCGCCTTCGCGGTCTTCATGTTATTGACTATCTCGAATTTGGTCGCCTGAATCACTGGGAGATCGGCGGGCTTGGCGCGAGAATGTGGCCGGCGTAGATGCCGACTTGCCGATGCGCCTCCGCAAAGTCGCTTCCATAGCTGATCAGACCGCCCGCGGAAACCAGCTCGCGGCGATCATAGATCGCGGGCAGTGCGTGGCGGGCCACCAGTCCGATGAGCTGATCGCGCGCACCAACAAAGAGTGGATCGGGGGCTGGCTTCATGGGCGGGGCGATTCTAGCCGAAGGGCAGGGGATGGGCCAGCATAGCGGACTCCGCAGGGCCCGCGTCCTGTGTGTCAATTTTGTGCCAACACCATGAGCTTCCAGATGCCACCAGGTGCCAGATGAGCCACGACGTCGAGGCATCCAAGTTGTTGAAGATGCTCGGCCAGCGCCGTTCGCCAACGGCGAGTGCTATCCGCGCAATCCTCATCGCGCACATCACGACGGCTCGGTTTGACCAGTCTCATGGACTTTGACAGGATCTCCGGACGATGGCTGAAAGCTCTGCTGACGTTGTGATCGTGGGCGGCGGCCTCGCGGGCATGACCACTGCCTACTACCTGGCGAAGTCTGGCGTGCCGAGCGGGCCGCTTGCCGAGATCGCTCAGGACGGGATGCGGTTGCATCGCGGGCTGTCCAAGAGCCTTCTCGAGGAGAGCGGGATCGACGTCGACTTCCGCGTGCGCTCCTCGCTCGCGCTGGCGTTCAGCGAGGCGGACGTCCGGAGGCTCCAGGGCGCGCTGCCCTGGCAGCAGCGGCAGCCGGGCTACGCGGCGCGCTGGCTCGACGCTGCGGAGGCTCGCCGCGTGGAGTCGCGCATCTCGGAAGAGACCGTGGGAGCGACGCTGATCGAGGCCACCGCCGGCGTCGAGCCCTATCGTCTGGTGCTGGCGCTCACCCGGGCCGCCGAGCGTCTCGGCGTGAGGGTCCGGCACGGGCGCGCCATCGGCCTGCGGCGCGACAGCGGGCGCGTCACCGGCGTGGTCCTGGAGCGGGAGGTGCTGAGCTGCGCTGCCGCGGTGCTCGCGCTTGGTCCCTGGAGCGCCGAGGCATCGGACTGGATCGGCGTGCCGATCGAGGTCCGTCCGCTCAAGGGCCAGATCCTCCGCCTGCAGGCTCCCGGTCCGCCGGTCGAATGTTCCGTCGGCTGGGGCCACAACTACGCCACGACCAAGACCGATGGACTCTTGTGGGCGGGGACCACCGAGGAAGAGGCAGGGTTCGACGAGGAGTCGACGCTCGCGGCCCGCGACGAGATCGGCGGTGCGCTCCTGAGGATGTTGCCGGTGATGGCGGACGCGCAGGTCGCGCAGCAGACCGCCTGCCTGCGTCCGGTGGCATCCGACGGGCTCCTCGTGCTCGGCTGTGTGCCCGGGCTCGATCAGCTCTACGTGGCCACGGGCGGCGCTCGCAAGGGCATCCTCTACGGTCCCGC
>QHSC01000423.1:3922-5965 GCA_003220345.1 Candidatus Rokuibacteriota bacterium
GTGTGCCCGGGCTCGATCAGCTCTACGTGGCCACGGGCGGCGCTCGCAAGGGCATCCTCTACGGTCCCGCCATGGGGCAGGCGATCGCCGATCTCGTTCTCGGTCGGGACACGCGAATCGCGCTCGACGCCTTCGCGCCCGGCCGCTTCGCCGGCGCTCGCGAAGTGCCGCGGCACGGAGCCAGGGGGTAGCGAGCATGGCACGACTGAACGGGAAGGTGGCCGCCGTGACCGACGGGGCCTCGGGGATTGGCGAGGCCACGGTGCGCCGGTTCGTGTTCGTCGACGGCGGCTACACCGCGATGTGACCCGGGTCAACGGGGGAAACGTGATGCGCATCGTGGATGCTCAGATCCATCTCTGGGGCAGCGGTTTGCCCAGCAACATGGCCCATCGCCAGGTCACCTCGTTCACCACCGAGGAGGCTGTGGGCCTCATGGACAAAGGCGGTGTCGACGCTGCCGTGATCCACCCACCGGGCTGGGACCCCAACTCCACCGAGATGGCCTTCAAGGCCGTGCGCGATTACCCAGGTCGCTTCGCGATCCTCGGCAGCTTCGCGCTCAGTCAGCCGGACAAGCGCGCCCTCGTCGAGACGTGGCGGAGCCAGCCGGGCATGCTCGGCCTACGCTACACGTTTCTTCAGGAGCCGATGCGCAGTTGGCTGGCCGACGGGACGCTCGACTGGTTGTGGGCCGCCGCCGAAGGGGCCGGCGTGCCGATCGCCATGCTGGCGACAGACTCGCTGCCGCACATCGGCCGGATCGCCGAGCGTCATCAGGGCCTGCGGCTGACCATCGACCACCTGGGCGGCCGGGGTGGCAACACCACCCTCAAGGACGGCGCCGCGATGGAGCACATACCGGCGCTCCTCGAGCTGGCCCGGCATCCCAACGTCGCAGTCAAGGTGACCGGCGCACCAGGCTATTGCAGTGGACCGTATCCGTTCACGAGCATGCACCCGTACTTGCGCCAGATCTACGACGCGTTCGGGCCAGCGCGCATGTTCTGGGGAACCGACATCACGAAGATGCCGTGCTCTTGGCGGCAGTGCGTGACGATGTTCACCGAGGAGCTACCCTGGTTGCCGGAGCGCGACAAGGAGCTCGTGATGGGCCAGGCCGTGTGTGCCTGGTGGGGTTGGAGCTCGTCGTCATCCAAGGAGGGTCGGCCGTGACACAGACACCGCAACTTCGCCCCCTCGGCGAAGCGCTGGGAACCGAGGCCCTCGGGATCGATCTGTCGAATCCACTCGAGAAAGGCACCTTCGCCTGGATCCAAGCGGCCTTTGCCGAGCACCCGGTGCTGGTCTTCCGGGATCAGGACCTAGGTGCGCCCGGGCTCGCCGACTTCGGCCGCCGCTTCGGCGTGCCCCGCCCCCACGCGCTGATCAAGTATCGCCACGTCGATTGTCCGGAAGTCTCCTGGCTGACCAACGTGGAGGAGACGGGCAGGATCGACTGGTACGGCGTCAAGCGTGCCACCGACTGGCACACCGACTCGACCTTCGAGGACGCGCTGCCAATGCTGGCCATGCTGCACGCGAAAGAGGTGCCCGCGGAGAAAGGCGGCACCATGTTCGCCGACATGCGCGCGGCCTACGACGCCTTGCCCGGGCTCCGGAAACAGCAGCTGTCCGGCCTCACCGGCCTGCACGGCCGCAGCACCGGTCCTGCCGGCGAGCGCCTGTATGGCGACGACAAGGGGGTGACCGAGAAGAAGTATCAGGAAGTTCGGTGGCCCGCGGTCACGCGGCATCCGGTCACCGGGCGGTCGATCCTCTTCGTCAATCCCATGCACACGCATGGCTTCGTCGGCATGAAGCGGGAGGAGGCCTGGCCGCTGATCGAGGAGCTCGCTGATCACGCGACCCAGGAGCGCTTCGTCTACTACCACCGCTGGCGCGTCGGCGATGTCCTCATATGGGACGAGCGCGCGACGATGCACCGCGGCGCCGGCGACTACCGGCCGGACGCGCGCCGGATCATGCTGCGCACGATCGTGTACCCGAACTGAGGACGAGCGCCCAACGATGCACCGTTCC
>QHSC01000264.1 GCA_003220345.1 Candidatus Rokuibacteriota bacterium
AGCTACGGACGGACGTACGACCGGCTCCGCTGCGCCCAGGCCCTGGGTATCGCCGCCCACGATCTGCTGGACATCACGCCCCAATGGCTGAGCGCGGGCAATCCCACCGTTTTCATCGCGCTCAGGGACAGGCGGGCCGTCGATGACGCGTGGCTCGACTCCCACGGCGTGTCGATCATCAAGGGCGCGGACGCGGCGCCCATCTGCGTCTTCGTCTTCACGCCCGCCCCCGAAGGCGCGTACGCGCGGATGTTCGCGCCCGAGTACGGCGTGCCGGAGGACCCGGCCACGGGAAGCTCCACGGGACCTCTGGCCGCGTTCATGATCCGTCATCGCCTCGTGTCGGGCGCGGCGGGGACGCGCTTCGTCAGCGAGCAGGGGGCCAAGATGGGCCGCCGCAGCCTCCTGTACGTGGAGCTTCACGGCGCGGGAGGTGCGGACGGGATCGACGTGGGCGGCTATGTCACGCCGATCGCCGAGGGCACGCTCAAGCTCTAGCAGGCGGCTGAGCCGCCTGCGGCGGGGCTAGTCGATCGAGATTCGGTGGACGGCTCGGCGCACCTGGTGCAGATCGAACGGCTTGGTCACCGTGGGCGCGCCCACCCTCTCGAGAAAGCTCTTCGTCTCCAGGTTGAGCGTGTCCCCTGTGATGAAGATGAACCGCTGCGCGAGGCCGCCGTCGAGGCGCCCTACCTCGTCGTGGAGTCCCGGACCGTCGAGCTCCGGCATTCGGAGATCACTCAGGATCACGTCATAGGGGCGTTCCCTGAGCTTCTGCAGGGCGATCGCCCCATTGCAGGCCTTGTCGACCCGGTGGCCGTCGATGGCCAGAATGTCGGCCAGGAGATCCGTGACATCCGGCTCGTCGTCGACGATGAGAATCCGCTTCGCGATGCTCGTGTCCACGACCTCCGGAACCTTGGCCTCGGGCAACCGCTCCGGGGTCGTGACGGGGAGCCGGATGACGAAGACCGTCCCCCTCCCCACCTCGCTCTCGACCTCGATGCGTCCGCCGTGCGCCTCCACGATCCCCTGACACAGGGACAGCCCCAGCCCGGTTCCCTGGCCGGTGGGCTTCGTCGTGAAGAATGGCTCGAAGATTCTCGCTCGAACCGCGGGCGGGATCCCGGGCCCGGTATCGGCGATCGAGAGGCTCACCCGGGATCTCGACGCATCTGATTCCGTCTTGATGGTCAGCACCCGCGGCTCCGACTTCTCCCGCATGGCGTGGTGGCCGTTGGTGATCAGGTTGACGAGCACCTGATGCAGCTGATGAACGTCGGCCCAGAGGACGGGCAGGTCATCCGCCAGCTCGAGCGTGACCTCGACCCCGTCCGTGCGCAGCGCGTAGCCGACCAGGTCGAGCGCCTCGTCCACCACGAGGTTCAGATGGACTTCCTGACGCTCCGGCGGATGCTGGCGCGCCAGGGCGAGGAAGTTCCGCACGATGCGGGCACAGCGGTTGGCCGCTTCCGCTACCTTGTCGAGCTGTCGGGCCACCTCGGGATTGTCGCGGAGCTGGCCTTGGAGGAGCCCGACCCGACCGGTGACCACGGAAAGCGGGTTGTTGAGCTCGTGGGCCACGCCGGCCAGAAGCTCTCCCATGGTGGCCACCTTCTCGGTCTGGAGAAGTCGCTCGGTGCGCTTGCGCACCTCCTCCTCGAGATGATCGTTCTGGATCTGGAGCGCCTGGTGGAGGAAGCGGGTCTCCAGGAGATTTTGAATGCGCAGGAGGACTTCCGTCCTGTCCAGGGGCTTCGTGAGGAAATCCCTGGCGCCGGCGGCGAGGGCCCGGCGCCTGGTCTCCGGGGTGACATCGGCCGTGAGGACGAGGATGGGAAAGTACGGACCCTGGGAGACGAGCGGTTGGAGCTGCTGCATGATCGTGAAGCCGTCGAGCTTTGGCATGAGCAGATCCAGGAGGAGCAGGTCGGGCCGGAACTCACCGAACAGAGGCAAGATCTGGCACGCGTCGGTCGTGCTCGCGATGTGCATGTAGCCGGCGCCGTTCAGCAGGCGCTCGAGGAGGTGGACGTTGGCCGGTTGATCGTCCGCGATCAGGATCCGCGCGCGCTTGAGCGTGTCCGCGTGCATGACCTTAGTCGTTTCCGTTGCTCAGGATGTCGTCGAGCAGCTTGAAGAAACGCTGGACGTCCAGCGGCTTGGTGAGAAACTCGCGCGCGCCCGCGGCCTGGAGCCGGTTGATGTGGCCGGGCGTGGCGTCCGCGCTGATCACGACCACGGGAATGTGGCGGGTGGCGGGATCACCCTGGAGCCGCTTCAGCACCTCGGGCCCGGGGATGTCGGGGAGCTGGAGGTCCAGGAGGATCAGGCCCGGGCGGTGCTCTCGGGCCAGCTCGAGCCCGAGGCTCGCGTGCATGGCGGAGAAGAGCTTGACGTTCGGGCGGTGGGTCAAGAGGCGCTCGACGAGCCGGAGATTCGGAAGGTTGTCCTCGATGTACAGGACGACGCCCCGAGTAGGGAGCGCGTTGTCGGGATGGATCGCCGAAGGGGCGACGCTCGCCACCGGACACTCCGCGCGGGGGAGCTCGACCCAGAAGGTGCTGCCCTGACCGACGACGCTTGCCACGCCGATGGTTCCGCCCATCACTTCGACGAGGCGCTTGGACAAGGCCAGGCCGAGGCCGGTGCCCTCCACGCCTCGGGTCTCGGCCCCGAGCCGGTCGAAGGGCGTGAAGAGCCGCTCCATCAGTCTGGGCGGGATGCCCGGGCCCGTGTCGGCAACGTTGATGCGGAGGCGGTCCGCGGGAGATTCTTCCACCTCGATGGTGACGGTGCCGCCGGACCGGTTGAACTTGGCGGCATTGGAGAGGAAATTCAGAAGCACCTGCTTGAGTCGCTGACGGTCGGCCAGGACGTAGCGGCCTCCGGCCTCCGAGGTTCCCACGTCGACGTGGACTTTCCATGTCGCGGCCAGTGGCTGGATCAGCTCGAAGGTCTCCCGGATAACCTCGTCGAGCAAGACCGGCTCCATCGAAAGGGCGAGGTGACCGGCCTCGATGCGGCTGATGTCGAGGATCTCATCGATGAGGCCGAGCAGATGTCGCCCACCCCGGAGGATATGGTCCACGCTGTCACGCTGCGCCACCGTGAGCGAATCAATCTCCAGGAGCTGGGCGAACCCCAGGACCGCGTTCAAGGGGGTCCGGAGCTCGTGGCTCATGCGCGAGAGAAACTCGCTCTTGGCCTGATTGGCGCGGTCGGCCTCGGCCTCCGCGCGCCGGCGCTCCGCGATCTCCTCCTCGAGCCGATCGTTGGCGGTGCGCAGCTCGCGCGTGCGCGCCCCGACCTGTTCCTCGAGGTGCACGGCATGGCGCTTGACGCGCTCGTCGAGCCGGCTCTGGGCAATGGCAATGGCGAGCTGGGTCGCGACTTCCTGCGCGATGCTGACGTGCTCGGGAGGAAATTGCCCCGGTGTGCCGCCGAAGCTCAGCCCGCCGATGAGCTCGCCGCCCGCCATCATGGGCACGACCATGTACTCGCGGACACCGCCCGCGAGCAGGGCGGCGGCCTCGGGCCCCTGGGGCAGGGTGGGGACGTCGATCACCTGCATCTCCCCCCGTCTCAAGCCCTCCACGTCCCCCATCAGCGCCAGCGAAAAGCGGACACCAGGCCCCACCCGGACGCGACGCCGCCCGGCCGCGGCCAGCCACTCCGCCTCGCCGGCCGCGAAGTCGAAGATGTTCACGATGACCCGCGGGACGCCGAGAAGATCGCGCACGCGCCGGAGCGCCGTCTCGGCGATCTTGACCGGCGCCTCTCCGGCGATGAGCGCCCGGTCGATCTCGTGCAGGATGGTGAGCCGTTCCGTCGACTCGGCGAGGGAGGCCTGCGTCCGCGTGAGCTCCGTCAGGTCAAAAGCGACCACGAGGGCGGCGCGCCGGCCCGCGAAGGACATCGTGTGAGAGAGGAATTCCACAGCGATCTCGCGACCATCTTTCAGTCGGTTCTTCCACGTGCCCGCGCGTCGAGGCGACTCGTCCGTCGAGTGGGCGAGGGCAGCCAACCGATCCATGAGCCGCGGGATCTCTTCCGACGGCAGGATGTCGTTCAGTGTCATGCTCAGGAACTCGGCGCGTGAATAGCCGTAGTGCGCCACCGCCGCGTTGTTGACCTCGAGGAACTCCCGGGTGATCACGTCAGCCAGCCACATGGGCAGGGGATTGTGCGAGAAGAGCAGTCGGAACGTCTCTTCGCTTTCCTGCAGGGCCGAAGGGTCGATGGTCTGACGCACTGCGCATCTCTACCTGGTCACAAGAGGAGCAAGCCATGGGCCACGTCTCAAGCGCCGAGAATCCAGTGGTTTGCAGCTCACTCGCCCGCTCCACGCTTCCGAAATTGGTCACTTGTCAGCGCGAATCGGCAAGGGGCAGGTCCCTCGACCCAGTGAGCAAGTTTGCGATCTGCGGCCCGGCAAAATCGGGCACACTCCACGGCACCGATCCGTCGATATCCGGCGCCGCGCCGGCCCACAGGAGGACACATCGCATGGCCATGCTGGGGAACGTGATAGAGCTGACCGTCGTCGTGCGGGATCTGGAGGCGGCCATCGAGCGCTACACGAAGCTCTTCGGCCTCGAAGTGCACACGCGCGGGGAGTCCAAGGAGTTCGGCTTCCTCAACGCCATCCTGCCCACGGGCATCGGGCACATCGAGCTGCTCCAGCCCACCGACGCGAGCAAGCCGGTCGGGAAGTTCCTCGCCAAGCACGGCGAGGGCGTCTACCTCGTGGGCTTCGAGTGCGGTGACATTCCCGGCGCGGTGAAGGATCTGCGTGACAAGGGCGTCAAGGTCGATGCACGGCGGGACGACATCGCGTGGCTGCATCCCCGCGAGGCCCACGGCCTGTTCGTGGAGCTGCGCAAGCGCGAGCGCTACGAATAGTCCCGACTATTTCCGAGAAAGGACCGGCACGTGCGTTCGTGAATGATTCGCGCTAGACTCCTGCCTATCGCGATCGGATCGAAGTCGGAGGGCGACCGGGGCCGCGGGTCGCGGCGCCCCAACCTCACAGCAAGGGGGACGTGATGCGTGACCTGCTCATCTCCGGTGACAATCATATCGACCTGACGTATTGCCCCCCTGACCTGTGGTCTTCGCAGGCGCCCTCGAAGTGGAAGCTCCTCGCGCCTCGGGTGGAAGAGCTGGAGGACGGGCTCCACTGGTTCGTGGAGGCGCAGGACAAGGGGATGTGGAACGGCGTCGGGCCCGGCTTCCTCAAGTATCAGCAGGGCATGTTCGGGCACATCGACGAGATGAAGGCGGTGGGGTTCGAGTGGGACTACAGCCGAGGCGCGAAGCCTAGGCCAACGACTCCCGAGCTGCGGCTCGCCGACCTCGACAAGGACGGGCTCGACGCGGAGATCATCTACGGCTGCCTGATGATCAACGACCTCATCAACGACCCCGAGCAGCGCGCGTGGTGCAACAAGATCTACAATGACTGGGCCGCGGAGTTCGCCAAGCGCTCCGATCCCACCCGTATCTTCCCCCTCGCCGTCATCCCCAACAACGACCCGCGCGTGGCCGCCGACGAAGTGCGGCGCTGCGCCGCCATGGGGCTCAAGGGCGGCGACCTCGCCTTCAAGCGGATGAGCGTGCCGCTGTACACGCACGACTGGTATCCGCTGTGGGAAGCCGCGGCCGAGTGCCACTTCCCCATCTCCTTCCACTCGACGGGCTTCAAGGGGCTGCGCGTTCCCGACAACCCCAAGATGGAGCAGGAGTACTCGCTGCAGTGGCGGCTCGTGCGCTCGGCGCTCTTCCAGCTCGACGGGATGGAGGTGCTGGTGTCGATCCTCGCGTCCGGGGCCTGTGAGAAGTACCCGGATTTCAAGTTCATCCTGGGCGAGTCGGGGGTGACGTGGATCCCCTATGTCCTCGACCGGCTGGACACGGAGTACAACGACCGGGCGCGCGGACTCGGCTTCTCCATGAAGCCCAGCGACTACTTCCGGCGCCAGGGCTACACCACGTACCAGCAGGATCAGTTCATGGAGCCCATCATCCCGCTCGTGGGCGAGGACAACATCATCTGGGGCGCCGACTATCCGCACCCCGACTGCATCTGGCCGGAGTCGCGGCGGCACATCGAGGCGAACCTCGGGATGGTGTCAGAGCGCGTGCGGCGGAAGATCACGTCCGAGAACGTGATGAAGCTCTACGGCCTCCGCGCGGAGAGCATCGGGCCCGCCCGGAAAGTCGGTCAGGCGCAGGCGACCGCGTAGGCGTCCTGGACGCCCGCGGGCAGCTGGTCCTCTGACCAGGTGCGGCCGCCGTCCTGGGTCCCGAAGACCTGACCCTGCCGGCTGACGCAGTAGACCTGCTCGCGATCGCGCGGGTGCAGGGCCACCGCCATCATGGTGCTCCCCGCCTTGATCCCGTGGTCGAAGCGCGTCCAGCTCTGCCCCAGGTCCTGGCTGCGATAGAGCGAGCCGTCCTTGCTGCGCGCGGCCGGGCTCAGACACGCGAAGAGCTCGCGCGGATCGTGCGGCGACACCACGACGTCGCGGCCGTAGGTCAGCGGCGAGAAGCGTCCGATCTCCATGCTCTTCCAGCTCGAGCCGCGGTCGGCGCTCTGGAAGAGACCCATCCGCACGGCCAGCGTGACCGTGCCGGGGCGGGCCGCGCTGACGCAGAGGGCGTGGCCGTCCAGCATGCCTTCGATCTCCGTGTCGCTGTCGATCTTGCTCTTGAGCTCGGGCCGCTCGGCGAGCTTGAGCAGGTCCGAGGTGCAGTCCTCCCAGCTCTCACCGGCGTCGAGGCTCCGCATGACCCCCCCGACCTCCAGGGCCGCGTAGACCTCGTCGGGGCGCGTGGGATCGGCGGCCAGACGCATCACGCGGCAGACGAAGGACTTCATCTTCACGCGCTCGGGCTGCGTCGCCTTGGGGAGCTTCCGCCAGCTATCGCCGCCGTCATCGCTGCGGTACACGCCGACGGGCGAGGTGCCCGCATAGAGGATGCGCGGGTTCTTCGGATGCACCATGATCGACCAGACCTCGGTGCCGTCGGAGAAGGGAAGGCGCGCCCACCGCTCGCCACGGTTCGTGCTCCGGTAGGGGCCGCTGCGCGTCCCGAGGTAGACGATGTCGGGATTGGTCGGGTGCACGGTGATGGCCTGGATGTGGCTGGCTTCGGGGAGCCCCTCGGTGAGAGCCGACCAGCCGCCAT
>QHSC01000265.1 GCA_003220345.1 Candidatus Rokuibacteriota bacterium
ATCTGCGAGCCGAAGCGGTCCTTGAGCGGCGTGATGATGCGGCCGCGGTTCGTGTAGTCCTCGGGATTGGCGGAGGCGACCACGAAGAGATCGAGAGGCAGCCGCACCTTGTAGCCGCGGATCTGCACGTCGCGCTCTTCCATGATATTGAGCAGGCCAACCTGGATGCGCTCGGCCAGGTCGGGCAGCTCGTTGATGGCGAAGATGCCGCGGTGCGTGCGGGGGAGGAGCCCGTAATGGATGGTCAGCTCGTCCGCGAGGTAGCGGCCTTCGGCCACCTTGATGGGATCCACCTCGCCGATCAGGTCGGCGATGGTGATGTCCGGCGTGGCCAGCTTCTCGCCGTAGCGGCGGTCGCGCGGGATCCACGTGATGGACGCCTTGTCGCCCTGCTCGGCCACGAGGGCGCGGCCCGCGGCAGAGATGGGCGCGAGCGGGTCGTCGTGGATCTCCGAGCCCACGAGGGCAGGGACGACTTCGTCCAGGAGATCGACGAGCAGCCGCGCCATCCGCGTCTTGGCCTGGCCGCGCTCGCCGAGGAACACGATGTCCTGGCCGGAGAGGATGGCGTTCTCGATCTGCGGGATCACCGTCTCCTCGTAGCCGACGATGGTGGGGAAGAGCGGCTTCCCGCTGCGTAGCCGTCCGATCAGATTGTCGCGCAGCTCCTGCTTGACGGACCGGGGGATGTAACCGCTCTGACGGAGCTCTCCGAGGCTGGACGGTCGGGCCGAAGTCACGGGGCAATCATGCTGCCGGTGTGGCGTGCTGTCAATGCCCGCCGCTCGATGGGGGCAGCATGTAGCCTAGCAGCAGCACGTTGAGCTGGACGAGGAGGATCTTGTTCCACGCAGTGGCCGCCTCGAGCGCATCGCTCGCAATCGGCAGCTCGGCCTGGAAGACGCCGGCCAGCGCCGACTGGGTCAGGCTCATCGCGCCGACCATGAATTGCGGCGGGATCTTGCCGCCGGGGCCGTACTCGCGATGGCTGTGCGAGAGCGCCACGCCGAGGAGATAGTAGACGAACCCCTCGTTGATGGCGACCTCGGCCGTTTCCTTGAGCCAGCGCCCCAGGCTGTGCTTGCGTCGCTCGATGCGCTCGCGGTCGGGTGCCCCGTCAGGCCCCAGGAAGAACTGCGCCGTCGCGGGGAACTTCAGGAAGTGCTCGTACAGCGCCGAGGTGAGCGCAGCCTCGTGCTTGAGCACGAGCGGGGCGGTTTGGCGAATCAGGGCGATGTCCTCGGCGTCCAGGCCGACGAAGGCCATCTGCTCCCTGACGAAGCCCTCCATGTCCGCGCCGGGATGAACGCGCTCGACCTCGCTCATGGCCTCCGAGCATAGCGCGTTGTGCTCGGTCGTGCCGCCCGGTATGCTCTGCTTCGTGCGCGCCCTGATCCTCGCCGTCGCGCTCGTGGCCGTCGCCCCCGTGGGCGCCGTCGCCGCGAGCTGGCTCGATCAAGATCCGCCGGCCAACTGGAACACGATGCGCGCCCCCGTGCCGGAGGCGCCGCCGCCTCAGGGCGATCCCGCCGATACTCCGCGGTGCAAGGAGCAGGTCCGGGTACCGGGTAGCTCCACGGATCGCGCGGTCGCCTCGCGTGGCTGGACGCTTCTGGGCCCGGGCACGACCAGTGGCGCCACCACCATCGTCCTCGCCGCCACCTCGGTGGACGGCATGTGCCGGCCGCTTTCCTACCAGGCCTTCGTCTTCGTGAAGGGCCGCTTCGCGGGCACGCTCTCTCCCGTGCCCATGGACTCGTGCGAGGACGGCGCAGAGAGCATGATCCGCGTCGTCTCAGCAAACGAGCTGTCCGTGCAGTACACGCGCTACGTGGACAGCGATGCGCGCTGCTGCCCCTCGCGCCTCACCGTGGTGCGCTTCCGCGTCGAGCGGATGCGCGATGGCCCCATGGTGGTTCCCGTGACCGCACAGACGCGTCCCACCAGCCAGTAATCTCTTCCGGAGGTTCTCCATGACCGAAGCCGACCTCTGCTATACCCCGGCGACCAAGCTGGCCGCGCTCATCCGCGCGAAGAAGCTCTCCCCCGTCGAGCTGACGCGCACCGTCCTCGAGCGCATCGAGCGGCTCAACCCGCGCCTCAACGCCTTCTGCACCGTGACGGCCGATTCCGCGATGAAGGGCGCGCGGGAGGCCGAGCAGGCGGTGATGAAGAAGCGCAAGCTCGGCCCCATCCACGGCATTCCGTTCTCGGTCAAGGATCTGAGC
Organism: Candidatus Rokuibacteriota bacterium; assembly: GCA_003220345.1. Classification (GTDB taxonomy): domain Bacteria; phylum Methylomirabilota; class Methylomirabilia; order Rokubacteriales; family CSP1-6; genus AR37. Next base: position 2,229 of record QHSC01000265.1, read on the forward strand.
TTCACGGCGGGCGTGAAGACCATGGGCGGCTCGCACATCTTTGCCGACCGCGTGCCCGAGCACGACGCGCCCTTCGTACGTCGACTCAAGGAGGCGGGCGGCATCCTGATCGGCAAGACCACCACGCCCGAGTTCGGCTGGAAGGCGCTGAGCGGCTGCCCCCTCACGGGCGACACGCACAATCCCTGGAAGCTCGGATTCAACACCGGCGGCTCCAGCTCGGGCGCGGGCGCGGCGGCCGCGGCGGGGCTGGGCCCGCTCCACCAGGGCTCCGACGGCGCGGGCTCCATCCGCGTGCCCTCGTCCTTCTGCGGCGTCTTCGGCCACAAGCCCTCCTATGGCCGCATTCCGCAGTGGCCCGTGTCCAACAACGACTACACGACCCACAACGGGCCGATGACGTGGACGGTGGGCGACTCCGCGCTGATGATGAGCATCATGGCGGGGCCGGACGACTGGGACCGCACGAGCCTGGATGCCGCGCCGGCGGACTACCTGGGCAAGCTCAACCGCGGCATCAAGGGCCTGCGCGTGGCGTGGAGCCCGAAGCTGGACGGGCTCCGTGTTGATCCAGAGGTGGCCGAGGTGGTGAAGCGCGCCGTCGGCGCCTTCAAGGAGACGGGCGCCAAGGTCGAGGAGGTGACACCGGGCTTCGCCGACACGCACGACATGATCCGCGTCATGTGGTGCGCGCACTATGCGGGCGCCTGGGGTCCGTACCTGCCCAAGTGGCGCGAGAAGATGGACCCGGCCTTCGTGGCCTGCATCGAGGACGGCATGAAGGTGAGCGTGGTGGATTACATCGACGCGCGCGGCAAGAAGCTCACCCACTGGGATTCGGTGCGCCCCCTCTTCGAGAAGTACGACCTCCTGCTGACGCCGTCGGTGTCCGTCCCGGCGCTGCCACTCGGGCGCATCAATCCGGAGGGCTGGCCGCAGCATCCGTGGGACTGGCTCGGCTGGGCGTCCTTTTCCTATCCCTTCAATTTCACCGGCCAGCCCGCGTGCTCCATTCCGGCGGGCCACACCAAGGCGGGACTGCCCGTGGGTCTACAGATCGTGGGGCGCCGCTTCGCCGATCTCACCGTGCTCCAGGCCGCGGCCGCCTTCGAGAAGGCGCGGCCGTGGCAGAAGAAACGCCCCGAGCTCGACTGACGGAGACAAGACCATGGCTGACTTCGATCCGGCTTCTATCAAGGCGTTGACCTTCGATGTATTCGGCACCGTGGTGGACTGGCGCTCGAGCATCACGCGGGAAGGGCAGGATTTCGGCAAGGCGCATGGTTTCAACAACGTGGACTGGGTGAACTTCGCCGATCGCTGGCGCGGCATGTATCAGCCGGCCATGGACGAGGTGCGGAGCGGACGGCGCCCGTGGGTCAAGCTCGACGTCCTGCATCGTGAGAGCCTCGACAAGCTCGCGGCCGAGTTCGGCTTCAAGGGCGTGTCAGAGGCCGAGCTCGAGCATCTGAATCGCGCCTGGCACCGCCTCGACCCCTGGCCCGATGCCGTGCCCGGGCTCACGCGGCTCCGGAAGAAGTACATCCTCGCCACGCTCTCCAACGGCAACGTCGCGATCATGGTCAACATGGCCCGACGCGCCGGGCTGCCCTGGGACACCATCCTGGGCGCGGAGGTGACGCGCCACTACAAGCCGCAGCCCGAGTGCTATCTGGGCACGGCGGACATGCTGGGCCTCAAGCCGGAGGAATGCGCGCTGGTCGCCGCGCACAATGGCGACCTCGGCGCGGCCTCCAAGGTCGGCTTCAAGACCATCTTCGTGCCGCGCCCTGCCGAGCACGGCACCGGCCAGGCGAAGGACATCAAGCCCGAGCGCGAGTGGAGCGTGATCGCCCGCGACTTCGTCGACCTGGCGAATCAGCTCGGCTGCTAGGCGGCCTTCTCCATCACCTCGACCGGGAGGGGGTCGTCGCTCTCCTTCTCGGCCCGGCGGGCCGAGTAGAGCATGAGGGCGCCGAAGCCGAGGCCGAGCAGGATCAGGGTGGCAGGCAGCCGAATGGCCGAGGGCGGAACCGCGTCCGTGGCGCCGATCACGACGATGCCCTGCCAGGCCGCGCTCTGCGTGGGGCCATTGATCCGGAGGCTCTCCGTGCCGGGACGCGAGGCGCAGTCACCGAACGGATTGTCGAGGCACCAGAAGTTCTGGCCAGATCCGAGGGTCGGATTCTGGAAGAGGACGATGCCACCGTTCGCGGTGTCGAAGAGGAGCTGGGACGCCGTCTCGCTGAGGGCCTTCCCCAGGATGAATCCGACTTCGGAGTTCGCCGAGTTCAGGAGAAACGTGCTCGCGCCGTCGTTCAGCGTGAGCGCCCAGTCCACGAGATTGGCGGCGGCGAGCGCCCCGAGCGTCCCGTCCGTCGTGATCGTCCCCGTCACGCCTCCGGCGCCTATCGTCTGATTGACGTTGAAGATCACGCTGGCGGAGCCGATGGCGGGTGCCCCGGCGGCCAGCGCCGTCGCGAGCGCGCTTGCGAGCAGAATCTTTCGCATGGTGATTTCCCCCATGGTTGAAATGACCACGCGTTGAGGAGCACGATCCGTACCACGCACGGACGCCGGCCCCGATAGATCTGGAGACGAAAAGGTGTGAAATTTCCCGGCACTGGGCCTGGGCGGGATTCCCGATGGCGACCAATTGCTGTACGAGAAGCAGCGACGATCGGGCCATCGGGGCTGTCAGCCCGCCGTACCGAAACGTCAACGACCGTCAGCCTGGTGACCCGTTGGCCTTCTCACCGAAGGAGGGAGCATGGCCCGCATCGACGGCGTTCAGCCGGACGAGATTCAGGATGACTACGTCAAGAATGTGCTCGCGGCGCAGACCAAGACGTGGGGCGCGCCCCTGCTCAATCATCTGATCTACGCGCGGCGGCCCACCATCTTCCGAGGCGCGCGCGCCATGTGGACGGGGATCGAGGGCTCGGGTCTTATCGACGCCAAGCTCCAAGCCCTGCTCAATCGCCGCGTCGCCTCGCTGAACGGCTGCGAGTTCTGACAGGACATCAATGCTGCCGTGGGCAGCCAGCTCGGTGTCTCGGACGAGAAGATCCTGGCCCTTGGCGACTACGCGACCAGCCCGCTCTACACGGAGGCCGAGCGCGTGGCCCTGGAGTACGCGGACGCCATCACGCTGAGCGATCGTGACGTGGGCGACGATCTGTTCGCGCGGGTCCGCCGCTTCTACGACGACGACGCGGTGGTCGAGCTGACCGAGGTCATCGCCTGGGAGAACGCTTCCAGCAAGTTCAACCGCGCGCTCCGCATCCCCTCCCAGGGCCTCTGGAAGCGCACCTAGAATTCCTCTCCCCCATCGGGGGAGAGGGCAGGGTGAGGGGGTGATTCTACTTGCCCGCGAGCCGCGCGACCACGGGGGCGAGGGTCTCCAGGTATTGCTCGAAGGTGACGAAGAAGGAGATGCCCCAGCGATCGCGGCGCGCCTGAAGGGCCTCCACCATCTCGTCCACGGTGCCGAGCAGCACGAAAGGCGCCTCGAGGATCTCTTCGACGCTGAGCTGCTTCCACGCGCGCGCCAGCTCCCCTGCGGCCTGACGGCGGTCCTCCGTCACGACGACTCGCTGGATCAGCGCGCTCAGCTCGAGCTTTTCGATTCTCGCACCGGCGGCTTCTCGCACGAGCCGCACGCGCTCGTCCGCGGCCCCCACCCTCCACGCGGAAAAGTCAGGCTCCGTGCCGCCCCGCGCGAAGGTGATGCCCGAGAAGCCGACGATGTCGGCTTCCTTCGCGGCGAGCGTGAGGAGGCGCGGGCCATTGCCCCCGATAATGATGGGCGGATACGGCCGCTGGACCGGACCGGGATGAATGGTATGCCCCGTGACTCGATAGTGCTGACCGACGAACGTGACCTCCGCCCCTCCGAGCAGGCCCTTGATGATCGCCACCGCCTCGGCGAGCCGCTCGAGCCTGACCCCTCCACGCTCGAAGGGCAGCCCCGCCTGGTCGTTCTCCGAGCGCATGTGCCCGGCGCCGAGCCCAAGCTCGAACCGGCCGTCGCTCAGCAGATCCGCCGTCGCAGCCTCACGCGCCACGAGCACGGGATGACGGAAATCGTTGTTGAGCACGTTCGTGCCCACTCTGAGGCTCTTCGTCGCGGCGGCGGCGCTGACCGCCGCCGGAATGGGCGCCAGCATGGCGGCGAGGTGGTCGGGCACCATGAGCGCGGAATAGCCGAGGCCCTCGACTCTGCGGGCCTTGTCTTGCCACTCGGCTCGCGATCCCGCGTCCCGAGCATTGATCCCGAAGCGGAACGGCTTCATCCGACTGCGCGCGCTACTTTCCGGCGAGACGGGCGACGATGGGGGCAAGCGCTTCCAGCAAAGGATCAAAGGTGACGAAGTAGGAGAGGCCCCAGCGCTCTCGGCGGGCGTGGAGCGCTTCGACCATCTCGTCCAGGGTTCCGATCAACACGTAGGGGCTCTCGAGGATCTCCTCGGCGGTGAGCTGCGGCCAGGTCTTGACCAGCTCCTCGGCGGTCTGTCGCCGGTTGTCCGTCGCGATGA
>QHSC01000266.1 GCA_003220345.1 Candidatus Rokuibacteriota bacterium
AGCCGCTCGACCCGGACGCTTCCGCGGTCGAAGCGGAGCCCCGCCTGATCGTATTCTGACCGGACGTATCCGGCTCCCAGCCCCAGCTCGAGCCGGCCGTCGGTCAGGAGATCCACCGTCGCCGCCTCGCGCGCGAGGACCACCGGATGCCGGAGGTCATTGTTGATGACGTTCGTGCCCACCCTGAGCGTGGTCGTGGCGGCAGCGGCGCTGACCA